>JBATHN010000428.1:0-2079 GCA_049666885.1 Desulfobacterales bacterium | reverse complement strand
CCTCCCATCAGACCGGCAACCGCATTTACTACTTTCGCCTGGCGGCCTGCGAGACCGACAGCATTAAAAAATCCCTTGTAGCCAATGGCTTCACGGTCACCTACGCCACAAATTGATCGTCCGGCATCGTCGGTCAATCAGGAATCTATTGAGTGCCCAACCGCGATCTTTATGGGGCACCATTAAGTGTCCAATTCATAAATGAGGATTTTTTTCGCTGGACAAGGCCGCACAAGGGGTTACGGCGAGGCGTACTTAATGTCCGCCGCAGCCGGAAACCCGCGGAGAACGCCGTCCAGCGGAAAAAAGACCATTTATGGATGGACACTACTTAATGGCGTTGAGTTTCATCGTGATGGGCCGATCCTCTTCGATTTGTCCGCCAAAGCGGATGGGACCCGGTCGGCGATAATCGTCGTCACCGGGAGCGGCGGCGAGCCAGTTTTCCCGCAAAGCCTCGACCACTTTAAAGGCATTCGACTCCAAGTCGACGACGCTCTTTTCAATCACCAGCGCCAGTTTGCCCTGTCGTTCCTCAAGGTGCATCAACGGCGCAATGGGTATGCCGAGCGGTTCCCACTGAGCGAAATCGTGTTCCAGATTTTTGATGGCCGCCATTTGGCCCGTCGCCCCGTTTGCGATCAAGCTGTAAACGGTGAGGCCCAAATTGTAGGTGTAGTTGCAGTCGAATCGGGTGGGGTCGGTGCCCCGGCCGTCGTAACCGTAAAAATGGGTTTGGGTTTTGAAATCAGGGACCGATTTTCGGAAAATCTTCTCGACCGCCGGCGGTATGGCGCCCTTTTGGGTCAGCGCGTTTTCACGCGCCAGGGCCTGCTCCAGTGTTTTGAGAGAGATGATCGATGATTTTCGCAGTAAAAAGGCTCCTTTTTTGTAATTCTCGAACAGCACCGGACCGTATGTGTCCGGATCGAGACCGCCCCCTTTTAATGTTTTTTGATAGTATTCCCTTCTGATTCCAAGCCGGTATATCCCCTCTTCCTTCAAAATGTTCAGATAGTCTTTCACCAGCCCCATTATCACCTTGTCGGTTTCGACCTGAGAAAACTGAAAGTTGCCGTGCGCATCTCTTTCGATCAGCAGGCCGTCTCTGAAAAACTCGGGAATGTCGTTGAACAGGTCATCGTCGCGGGTGTTCCAGACGGTGAACGAGCTGTCCTCCCGGGAGCGCTTGGCCAACCGGCGCAGATATTCCAGCTTGTCCTCATGGAGCGGAAAATCCACATGAAAACTGGTGTCGTGGGTGGCGTTGTACTCGGCGATGATGGTGTTGAGTTTGATGATGAACACCTGAATCTCGTTGATGAACTCCAGCACGCCCTCCGGAATGACGATGATGCCGTAGCTTTTGCCAACTGCGGCCCGGCGGACGATCGCGTTGCAGATAACCCGGGAGAGGTGCCGCAGGGTCATCCCGTAGGCCGTGTAGTCGATGGTGTTGTTTCTTTCCGCCTTCTCGATGCGGCTTTGATCGACGAAATCGGCAAGGTCCTCGCCGATCAGGGTAATGCTGGCGTGGGTCTGCAGGGCGACTTCGAGGGCCAGATGACTGGCGACCCGTCCCATGACCTTGCAGATGTGCCAGTACTTGACGTCCGAACTGGCATCGTTGGACAGGTTGCTGACGGCATGGGCAAAGGCCCTGGCGGCGGAGTGGAATCCGAAAGACATGGCACACAGCACGTGGCCGTCTGCATCCCGGACCTGAATGTCCCCGTCGATGGTTTTGGGGACACCCATCACCTGGATCCCGTCTTTGAGGAGTTCCTGAGCGAGAAATGCGGCATTGGTATTGGAATCGTCGCCACCGACGATCACCAATGCATCCAATGCCAGGGCCTTGCAAGTTTCGCGCGACAAGGCCATTTTCTGGGCGGTGTCGATTTTCGTGCGGCCGGTTTTGATCATGGTGAATCCGCCCAGGTTGCGGTAGGCGTCGACATGCGCCGCCGTCAGTTCGACGGCTTCGTTTTCGATAATACCGTCAGGGCCGAGAATGAAACCGAATATTTTCGTATCCGGATTGGCTTTTTTAGCAGCGTCCCACAGCCCGGCAATCAC
>JBATHN010000427.1:0-1963 GCA_049666885.1 Desulfobacterales bacterium | reverse complement strand
GCGGTAGGTCCATCGGATCTTTTGTTAGACTTTTTTCTAACGGGTAATGTACTTCACACTTAAAGTGATCGGTTCCAGGTTCAGACTTCAAGGTTAATGGGTTATAACCTATTGATATTCATAACTTTATAAGTCATTTTTTGGTGATCTGCTTGCACCCAATAGGTGAATCATACAATTAGAACCAGTTGATGCACAATCATAGTATGAAAAACAAATCATAAAACATCAACCAGAAATCGTAATACCCCCCTGGGCGGGAAACCGCTCAACCCGAGACATAGTATATCACAAATGTTCGGTCAAGAATCGTATCCTTCAGCTGTACATCCTGTGTTGTAATTTTTATGTTATTTTCATTATGATACCAGGGTTTAGCTTGAGTTAAGTGGTCCTGTTCGTAAATACGGTGACGCAACGAGATGACAGAGGCGCCGAGCAACACGGCTCGTCGGGATGCATCGGTCATTGAATGCCACCGTATTTACGAATAGGGCCACTAAGGGTTCACTTAAAAATAACTTCGCAATTTGGACACCGCTGAATCCCGTCCAGCTGCGTTGCGAAAACTCGGAATAGCCAGATATTCCTATGTTTTCACACCTTGCTGGCGTGGCGCCTCAACGCCCAAATTTTAGGAAGGAGGCACAAAATGTGTCGCACCACATTGAGCATCGCGCTGGCATGCTCTTTTATTTTCGTCTTTGCGCCCGAAGCACGATCAAATGACAAGCTGTCGGTTTTTGTCAGTATCGTTCCGCAGCGGTATTTTGTCCGACAAATAGGAAAGGAACTTGTGGATGTTCATGCTATGGTGCCGCCCGGCGCCGATCCCCATACCTACGAGCCCAAGCCCCGCCAAATGGTGTCCCTTGCCACGGCAAAGTTGTATTTTGCTATCGGGATCGAATTTGAAGCCGCAAGGCTAAAAAAAATACTCTCAACCAACCCGCAAATTAAGGTTGTGCACACCGATGAGGGCATTCAGAAGATTCCCATGACCGAAGGCATCGACCATAGTGAAGACCAGCACGACCGCAGCGGACTTGACCCCCACATCTGGCTTTCTCCGCCTCTGGTGATGATGCAGGCCCGCACGATTTTAAACGCCTTACAGGAAGTCGATCCGGTAAATCGGTCCAATTACGAAGCAAACTACAAGTCCTTTATGGCGGAACTCGTTGATCTGGACGCCGATCTCAAGAAAATCTTTGCGGATCGGCAGGGGCTTCGCTTCATGGTATTTCACCCGTCTTGGGGTTATTTTGCCCGCAGTTACGGATTGGTCCAGGTCCCCATCGAGTTAGAGGGTAAGAGTCCGAAGCCCGCTCAGCTTACAGATCTGATTGAGTATGCGAGAGAAAACAACATCAAAATCGTTTTTGTTCAACCGCAGTTTTCATCCAAAAGCGCGGAACTGATTGCCAGAGAAATCGGGGGTGAGGTTGCCTTCGTTGATGCACTGGCAGAAAATTGGCCGGAGAACCTACGCGAGGTCGCAGGCAAATTCGAAGCGGCCTTGAAATAACCACCTAGGTTGAGCGGTTTCCCGCCCCAGGCGGGATTCAACGTTCTGGGTTAAAAGCCTTAAACAGCTTGCGTGAAACTTGACGGTACTACACCCAATAGAAAGGTAACCTTTAGAGATACGATCCCTGGTCTTGAGGTATTCAGAAATCCCAAAATCCAAGCACCAAATCCCAATGAAATTCCAAATTTCGATATCCAATGACTTAAACCGGTTTGTCATAAGGAGTGAAGCGATATAGATTCGAAGGTTCACCGTTCCCCGTTCAGGGTTTATGGATAGAAGTCCTTTCTTTAACTCTGAACCCGGAACCCTGAACCTGGAACCGATCAGTTTAGGTATCAGTCTGTTTCCCGGAAGGCATCGCGCAGGAGCTTGGATTGACGATTGAAGGCCTCGCGGGGGTTGGCCGAATCTTTCATCAAGGAGACTTCC
>JBATHN010000426.1:0-3064 GCA_049666885.1 Desulfobacterales bacterium | reverse complement strand
CTTGGGCATTGCTTTCAAACCATCTGCACCTTCTGCTGCGGACCGGAAATGCTCCTAAAGCAACCATCATGCGCAAGGTTCTTGTGGGATACATGGTGAGTCTCAACCGGAAGGTATCGGGCTGAATCAATCTTCAGTCAGTTGAGCGGAAGGACGTGGTGAGAAACATGTTAATGCATGAAAACTGAGGCAGATTGAGACATAGTACATTCATGCAAGACTGTTACTTAAATCCCTCAAATCCAAATCTCTCGGCCTGCGGCCTTTCATCCCTATGCTGACCTTCCAAAGAATCCTTAAAGCATGTTGCAATATGCAACAATTTGTATTATATTACACATAAATCTAAAATGCAGGAGGATTCTAACATGACTACCGCAGTTAGAGTATCCCAAGAATTGGTTCGGGAAGCCAAAATATACAGTAAAATTGATCAGCGTTCTGTGACCGGACAAATCGAACACTGGGCAAGGATCGGTAAATGTGCTGAAGAAAACCCTGATCTAACCTATAGTTTAATCAAGGAAATATTGATCGGCCTTGTTGAATTGGAACAGGGGGAATCTTCAGAATATAACTTTGGATAATTGCCGATGAAAATTTTACAATCTCGCTCTTTTGAACGAAAAGTTAAAAAATTCACAAAACGCGAAAAAAATAAGTTAGACGAACAGATTCGAAAAATTATGGATAATCCTTTTATCGGATCTGAGAAGAAGGGCGATCTCCGTGGGGTTTATGTGCATAAATTCAAGCTTCAAGCTGTTCAGTATTTAATGGCATATCGGTTTGTTGGCGAAGACTTCGAATTGGTTATGATTGGACCCCATGAAAATTATTACAGAGATTTAAAAGGATATCTAAAAACCAGATAAAATTTGCAAGCCCGGAAGGCTGGAATCAGGGGATATAACATTCTTGCAAAAATGCTTTATGAACTTAACAATTCACTTTACAGTCTGAAACATGCCACGAAGAGCCAGAATAGATGTATCGGGTGCCTTGCATCACATCAGATGTCGCGGTATCGAAAGGCGGGAGATTTTCCGTAACGACACCGATAAGGACGATTTCGTAAATCAAAGCAAATCGATTATCAGGGCAAATTGACCTGATACATCAGTGGTTGGGTATCGAAGAGGCTGGGAACAATTAATAATGGTACCGAAGCTGGGCTATTAGAATAGAATCGGCAGAAGCTTTATAAACGATTCTGTGTTCGTCGTTTATTCGGCGGGACCAATATCCTGACAGAGCATGTTTTAGCGGCTCAGGTTTACCAATTCCTTCGAAGGGATTTCGTTTGATCTCTTTAATTAATGTGTTTATTCGCCGGAAAATGTTTTTATCGTTCTTTTGCCAGTAAAGGTAATCTTCCCAAGCATGATCTGAAAAAATGAGCTTCAATCTGAAAGCTCTCTTTCCGACCCTTGGCCCTCTTCGAGCTGAGCGATGGATTCAATGAGGCGCCTTGTGTTTTTTGGAGAACGCAAAAGGTAAGCGGTTTCTTCCAAGGCTTCATAGTCCTCAAGTGACATGATGACCACCGAATCGGTTGTTTTACGTGTTACGATAACGGGTGCGTGGTCTTTGCAGACGTTTTCCATCGTTTTTGCAAGATTTTGCCGTGCGGCGGTATAGGTAATGGCTTTCATTTGACACCTCCTGCTATTGTACAGAATAATGTACAACTTGTTGTGGTCAGCGTCAAGATAAAAATCTAAACCCAACATGTTAACCATGGCGCTAAAAAATGATCGACATACCCTGACTGGATTTCCCAAGCCGACAGCCAAACGAAAGCTTATGAATAAGAAAGAAAGGCAATTATGCTAAAAAGGTGGTGGACAGCGGTGTCCTTAGTCATGCTGACGACCCTGTTGATAACGCCTCCGGCTGCTGCCGCGGAGTCTCACCAGGCATTCAGGCAACAAAACGGACTTATCACCCATGACCCTCCCGCTTGGTTTTTAGACGGTTTTTTCATTGCCCGCGAAAGACAGCCGAGTTATGTTTTCGGGTCGGTTCAGGATTTCGTCGGCGCTGTTGGCGGCACGACCGCATGGCTCATAGAGGATCTGGAGTTAAAAAGTGTAGAGCAGGCCGCTGCAGAAGGAAAGACCTCCGAGTATTCATTGTATCTCGAGGTTGTTTCACCTGAAAGCACGGAATATTATGTTTTTGTAGTGCTGCCTTATGACAGCGCGCAGGCATGGTTCGATGCAAGGCGCGCTTATCATGGAAGAAAGGCCGAGGGGTATTACGGTGATACCCGGAAAGAGCTCGAAAGCGCCTATAACCAGGGTCTTAAAGTTAAAGCGGAACTGCGCTTTTTGATAGAAAAAGGAATAACCAGTATCAAAGTGCCCGAGGACGTGATCATGAATAGAGTCAAATTCCAACCGGTTTACGACCTTCGCACGGGGCGCCGGCTGACCCCGGCTGCCACGACCAAATAACGCAATCCAAGCTGGAGAGGTGTCATCATGTCAAACCACAATAAAAAAAATGAAGAACCTGATCGCCGCAACTTTCTAAAAAAAGCGGCGGCCATTGGATTGGGGGCCTTGGCGGGCAGCTCATCCTTGTGGCGGCCTCGCCAGGCTTCCGCCCAAATTACCATTCCCAAAGAGTCGATTCCCCGTAGACCCTTCGGCCGCTTGGGCACCATGGTCTCCACACTTTCACTGGGGGGAATGTTTGACATTCTGAATAATAGATTGATGCTGGCTAAAGCGCTTGAGTGGGGGATCGACTATTGGGACACTGCGGAGGGGTACGGCGGAGGTCGAAGCGAGGAGGGAATCGGTCGTTGGTTTTCCCGCTATCCCGATACCCGCAAACAGGTTTTCTTGGTAACCAAGCTTTCCCTGCGAAGAGGCACCGATTTTACGCCGCGGCTCGAGGAAAGCCTAAAAAGGTTGCACACCGACTACGTCGACCTGCTTTTTGTTCATGGAATCAGCGGCATAAATGAGATGGGAGCCAATCTGGAATCCTGGTCACAAGCCATGAAAAAGGCCGGTAAATTAAGGTTGTTTGGCTTTAGCACTCATTCTAACAT
>JBATHN010000425.1:0-3330 GCA_049666885.1 Desulfobacterales bacterium | reverse complement strand
ATAGGACATCATACATTTCCAGCTCGACGTTTTGCACCTATGCTAAGGATGCCCCGACCTTCGGCTGGAAGATCAGTTTATCGGCCTCTTTTGAAAAAGAGCTTACCGAAAACTCCGCCGTGATCAGACGCCCAATTGGGCGGCTGGCTCAATGGGAAGATTGGTAACTGACCAGTAACGACCGCCAAGGGCAGAAACGACAAGTCGCGGACGAAGATAATATCAATTCTTTCGTAATGATCTGACCTCGTATTCGACAGGTCTTCGGACTCGCAGCAAGTTAAACCTTCCGGATTGAAAAGTGCGAGGGGGTTCTTGTTCCAGGCGTCTGCGAAGGCGAAGTCCTCGTTGCCGACGATGAATTGATACGGCGGTATGATGGGGCCGAACGCCATGTCCTCGGGTGATGAATTGAAATCACCGAGTAGAATTAGCATCCTATCGGAGGGCGTGGTGGCTTGCAGCGTCCCGACGAGCTCCACCGACTGCAGGTACTGAATAATTGCGCTGTTCGGATCGTCTGGGTCGGGCTGCCTCTCCTCGAGATGCGTGTTCACAAAACGATATTTCTTTCCCCTCACTATGGCGTCCACTCCAACGAAACCTCGCTCGATGGTGATCAGACCTACCGGAGAGTTGACCTGCGCCACGATGGTGTAGTTGCAGCCGTCCTTCGAAGACGTGGACTGGAAAAATTCGGGGCCTATCAACCCATATGCCGGATTCGGCACCGGAACTCCACAGAGGCCCCCGAAGCCCAAATTCCCGGATAGTGCTGTGAAATGGACACCTTCTCGGACGAGAATCACGTCACGGTCGACCACGCTTATCTCGTTCTGAACTCCGTCCTCATCTATGCCAAAAGGGATCGTAATATCCAAGTTGACCACTGTCGCCGCCACGACGTATCTCTGGCCTCTGGCAGCAAGGGCGTCAAGGGTCACGGTCAGATGGTCGACGAAGGGCGGTCCGAAATTCTCGTCGTTGAGTTTGAAATCGTAGACCTCCTGGAGGCTGATCAGGTCCGGCTTGGTAAGCGCGACCTCTTTGGCGAGGCGTTGGGCTCTCAACGGGAAATTGTTAGCTGCAATTGTGGAGAGCGCATCGGTTGCTGCTTCCAAGAACTCGTCTTCCGTCTTCGCCAGAATCACCGGCGTCAGGTCCGCGCCGAGATACTGGTTTCGCGTCATCACGTTGACCATGTTACTACCAGCCAAAGCCGGGTTGTAAAATACGCCGAAGAGAAACATTCCCACCAGTGCGATTCCAAATAGACGTTTCATTGTTACCCTCCTTTCTCAGAAGCACAACCGGACGGAAGCCGGCGCCCATTGAGTTATAAAACTCGTCCAAAATATTAGCTAGAAAATATTCGGATAGAAAGATCCTGCGCCAAAACAAAACAGTGGGGAAAAAAAGAATAGCCCCTAAAGGATAAGCTATACCTTTAGGGGCGTAATGGTGGGAACCTTTAGGTTAAAGATCCTCATTCGCACACCTCCATTTTTGTTGGGTTTACCCCAAAAAAAGGTGATGCCCAAATAAAGGACTAACAGGCCAAGATGGGACCGGACCGCTACCCAGATGTAATTGCCTTTTCGGCCCGGTAAAAATTGAAAGGATTCATCAACTATTTTTAACTATACTTCAGCCAGTGGGGAACAATAAAATGAGTACTCGTTAGCTTTCTTTTAATATAATTGTTTTATGGCGTCTATAGGGAGAAAACCTCATTTTTATGAAGAAAATTCTGAAAAACGGGGCTTTTTCCCGTATTTTGATTTCACATAAGGCCCCTACCCGTTGATATGTCGGATGAAATTTGTCGTAATTTCTAACTGATAACTTGATAATAGTTGCACCTTACAATTAATTGTAATCTAAACAAATACGGTTTGCGTATCACAACCATCCAGGATATTTTTAAACCTGTTTTAATAGCAGTAAACACCACTAATGATTGTTTTAAAATTTAATCGCCAAGAAGCAACAACGGTATCCAAGGCATAGCTTTTTTCTCCATCGCTTGATAAGTTATCTTCATGCTCATACCTCTATATGCTTCAAACCCCAACAAAATGATGTACCATTTTCCGTCATTTGGCTCTTGTAAAAATATTTGCTCATCGTTACCAAAATTGTCTGAATAATAATTCTCCCATTCGTTAATTGGGCGATGGTAAATGATGTAAAGATCGCAACCGCCCATACCCCCCATGGTTTGAACATCAAGATCGGTTGCGCTGGATGGAAGGTTTATCTTGTAACATTTTGCGCTATCCAAGGTTCCATTCAGCCCGGTAAGTGTGGAACCATTTATTAGTAGCTGACAATTCTGTTTATAAGCATCTATGCTGCTGTTTCCTGGTATGCCGTCAGCGGTAAAGTTCATGTAGCCTGTAAGATGGCTGTCGCTGAGAAAGTTGAGAGTAAAGGTTGAAACAACAAAATTGATTCCTTCATAGTTAAAGACAATTGGAGAGGTGATAATCCACTGGCTACCAGATTTTGTCATTTCAACTTTTCCTAAAATTTCATCAAACAGGTCCAGTGTATTCGCGCTTTCCTGATAAATGATTGTAAAAGAATCAGATGTTTCAGTGTAACCACCAAAACTTATGGTTTCTGGACCAATCCAAGCACCATCAAAAACACCAATAGAAATGGCATTATTCGGATTGAGTACTGTTAACCAAAAACCAATGACAAGGATAATTGATAATTTTCTCATCATAGTTACCGCCTTTTTGGGCTCGAAGCGTAAGAATGGTCTGGATAATTGGGGATACTATGAGAACAACGTTAAGCTAATATAAGACCTAAAATTGGACCATCCGTTAATTGGTTATCGCGGTTATAAAACATCCTCTCCCTCCCTCACCACCGCCTCGACCACCATCACCCTCACCACCATCACTGCCAATTTGTGTCAGTTTGATCGTGACATAGTCTCCACCACTTCCTCCGGTTACATAGACATTGCCCGCCGCATCCACCGCGAGGGCTGCAGCTTTGGCATTGGAATTGCCCGGGCCGCTGTAACGGGCCACCCACAGCTCGTTGCCGTCCGGATCATACTTGATCGTGGCATAGTCTGTGTAGTAGCCAGAGTGGTCTGATTTTTCACCAGCATTTTTCCCTGTCACATAGACATTGCCCGCCGCATCCACCACAAGGGCGGCAGCTTGGTCATTGGAATTGCCTGGGCCGTTGTAGCGGGCTACCCACAGCTCGTTGCCGCCCGGATCATACTTGATCGTGGCATAGTCAGCGTTGCTTGATGATCCAATACTTTCTCCTGTCACATAGACATTGCCCGCCGCATCCACC
>JBATHN010000424.1:0-1862 GCA_049666885.1 Desulfobacterales bacterium | reverse complement strand
AGTGCCCATCCACGGTTTTATCAGGGGCACTGATTAGTCTCCGATCCTGAAATGAGCAATTTTCAGCAAGTTCAAGGAAATCAAGGAATTGCGCGGAGGCGTACTCGTGTACGCCGCACAAGCGATTCCGCCGATTGACGCCGACCTGTCCCGAAGCAGGCGGGGACTTGCGGAAAAGTGCCATTTATAGACGGAAACTAACTAGTATCAAGAGCATTGAGTAAAACGCTCTTAAAGCCGCACCTCCTGTGCCTGTTGTTCGATGAGAAGTGACATGTAAAGAGAATCAATAACCCTTTTCAGGTAAGCGTTCACAGGGCACCGCATCTGCTTTGTTGTCGGGCACTTGAAGTACAAAAGTACGTCTGCGCGCCCGACGCCTTGCGTCTGCGGCACCCTGTAAACGCTTACAATTAGGTGGTTTGAAGCGCATCGGACTTTGAAACCCTGTGAACGGTTACCTTTTCAGTCGTGGGTGTGTTTAGATTCGACTCCCGCCGTCTCCATTATTTAAGACAAAGCGGACTCGTCCAAAGACCCGGTGCGTCGTCTTCGGACGAGTTCGTTTTTCTATTTGTATTAGAGACGCATGCCGCATTTTTATAGATGCTCAATTGCCGTCCTCAGTCCGCGTGATGATGAGAGTGACGGACAATATTGCGGCAGATTCACGGTAACACATGCAAGACTCTTGCGAAAAAGGCATCGAAATCTTAACTCAACAGGATTATGAAAAATAGAACTGGTCCATTCTTTACCCGCTTCATCGGCATTGACTACTCCGGTGCCCAAACTCCGACCTCCAGCCTGAAAGGCTTGCGCGTCTACCTGGCCGACCGGAAAGCTTTGCCGATCGAAGTGCAACCGCCACCCAGCCCCCGCAAGTACTGGACCCGGCGTGGCATTGCCGAATGGCTTGTTGCGCGATTGGCCGAAGACGTACCGTCCATTGTAGGTATCGACCACGGCTTTTCCTTCCCGTTGCGCTATTTCGAGGTCCACCACCTGTTGCCGGACTGGCCGAGCTTCCTTGAAGACTTCCAGCAGCATTGGCCGACGGATGGAGATAACATCTATGTCGATTTCATCCGGGATGGCGTTTGCGGCAATGGAGATAAGCGCTCAGGGAGGTCCCGCTGGCGCAGGCTGACAGAGGAGCGTGCTGGATCGGCCAAGTCCGTATTTCACTATGATGTGCCCGGCTCAGTGGCCAAATCGACCCATGCGGGACTCCCCTGGCTGCGCTATCTGCGCCTAAAGCTTGATGACCGCATCCACTTCTGGCCTTTTGATGGCTGGGAGATTCCGACTGGGCGTTCAGCTGTCGTCGAGGTCTATCCGTCTTTGTGGAACCGGATTTTTCCACGTGAAGATCGCTCTGCTGATCAGCATGACGCCTACGCCGTTTCCGCATGGCTGCGACAAGCCGATCTGGACGGCAGTTTCGCCAAATACCTGAACCCATCTCTGCTGCCTGGTGAACGTGCGGTTGCCCAGGTCGAAGGTTGGATCCTCGGTGTCATGTGAATCAGCATAAAAGGGCAGCGCCGGCGGTAAAGCGGCGGGTCCATTCATCGGGCGGCTGCAGATCCAGGGTGATCAGGTCCGGCTTTTCCTGTCTCACCAGCTCGAGGGCTTCGCTATTGCAGACGAACATAGGGGGCGAGGAACATACGAAGGCGAAAAGTCGACGTAATCACCACTTTTACTTCAAGCAAGGATCGTTAAAACAAATTAAGCACATCGTTGATTCCGTCTTCTTTAACCGGCTCATCGCGGGCTCGCAAAACGAGTTTGCTGACCGCGGACGATGCCACATTCAGCTCTCTGGCGACATCGGCACCGCTGAATCCCATTTGCTC
>JBATHN010000423.1:0-1833 GCA_049666885.1 Desulfobacterales bacterium | reverse complement strand
CAGCTGATAGGTACGCAGATGCGAGGTCATGCCGGATATTTCCGGCAAAGGTGTGGGCGGTTGCACACTCAGAAGCTTACGCGTGAATTCCTGCGACTCTTCGTCGCCTCCTATCGACAGCGGCACTGAACTGAGCGCCTGCAGGCGCAGCAGTTCCATACGCGAAAGCCTTATGCGGCCAAGGTCTTTGTCGACTGCACCGTCGTCATCTGCGGCCGAAAGTCTGTCCAAAGCCGCCATGCTGTCGGATTGGCAGTCGATCCAGCCGTCCGGCGTGGGGATGAATCGGCGGCCTTCGGACCTGGCTTGCAAAATCTCCTTCAGTGAGACACGACGCGTGCCGAAGCCGTAAGTGATCGACAGCCAGCACCAGTCACGTTCCACGGCCTCCGGAATGACCTCCATCCGATCGTAGTTTGCGAGGATGCGCAGGTTGCCGGCAGCTGCGTCGATCCGGAAGTGGTCACCGGCCAAATCGGATTCGTGTGCGACGATGAAGTTCGGAATCCGCGAATGCGGAATGACGGTTTCTCCGGCCAGGTTGAAATCATGGTGTTCCGTATCGATTTCCTGCATGTCCGCCAGGATGCCGAGCTCCTCGATGTAGACCAGATCGCCGTAGCGGAAACGCTGAAAATCGACACCCTTCAACGTCCGGTACTCGCCGTTTCGCTGCAGCATCCTCAAGGTGGGACGGACCGACAGATCCGCTAACGTCGTCAACCGGACATCGAAGAGCACATCCAGCGGCACCGGTTCGATCCCCAGTCCTTCCTCATTTTGCAGATAGTCGCGAAACGTCTGCAGAAACCGTTTGACCTTCAGCCGCGGCAGGGCCAGAGTGAACAGAAGGCGGTCTTCGGGGCCGTGGTAGGCCACCGTAAACCGCCCGTCGAGGGTATTGATTCCCGGCAGCCACCGGACCGCCGTTTCGCCGAACTCACGATAGACATGGTAGGCAAACCGGTACCAGAAGCTCTCTTGGAATGCCAATCCATAGCTTCGAAACCCGCGCTCCAGCAGCCGTCGCTCCGACTCGGTCAGGGTCAGCAAGCCCAGCTGGCGCAAAAGGGATGCGCGCGAACAGCCACCGGCCGGTTCCGGCACCTGGCCGCAGCGCTCGAGCAAACGCTGTTGATCGGCCCCCTGGGAGGCATAGACCAGCAGTTCTTTGCCATTAGAACTCATTATGCCAAGGTCTTGCGCCGTATCGCTCTCGCCCTTGCGTAATTCGCTAAGGACAGCCTCGGGGGTATCGTCGCAGTCGTCTGCCAGCAATTTGGCCAGCTGAAACCAGACGCTCCCTCGAAACGCGGCATCCAAGTCACTACCGTTGTTTTTTCCGGCAAATTGGCGCACCATCCCCGCCAGTTCCAGCAGGTGTGCACAGGTCCGGCGGCGCGCAGCCTTGCAGCTGCAATACCGACTCGCCTCCTCCCCGTGTTCGTCGTTCACAAGGATGGCCTGTCCGGGCGTCCGGTCGGTTGCCGTCGGCAGCAGCCCGACGGCATTGCGGAAAAACTCCAAGCGGTTTGAATCCCCTGCCGCCAAGGCAGAGGCGGGTGCGGGCGCATTCTTTTTGCGCGAAGTCGATTTTTTCTTCGGATTTTTCATGACGGTGTCTTTAGCATGTCACCCTCATCGATTCAATGGGATCATCGCCTGCCGCGCTGCACGGGCTTACAAAATGATTGTCGGGATTTCCGCTGTTCCTGCGAAAAAGATCGGTCAACACCTTGAATGATGAAGGGATCGTGGCGTTATTTCGCATCGGAGAAACAGGCCATCGAAGAAGAAAACATTTTTCGTCGTGATTTGGCCTCGATACAAAAC
>JBATHN010000422.1:0-17463 GCA_049666885.1 Desulfobacterales bacterium | reverse complement strand
TCTTTCGGCCAAACGTCGGCGGGTAATCCTGCAGCGGCTCGGGCTCGTGCGTCCCTCGATACGTTTTCGGCCCGGACCACCGGCCGGCAAACCGATATGGGTTCACGCCCTCTCGGTGGGCGAGGTCATTGCCGGTGTTCCGCTGGTGCGCGCCCTCGCGACCCGGTATGTCCGCCGGCCGATCGTCTTTTCGGCCTCGACCATAGGCGGCTACGAAATGGCCCGGCAGAAACTGGGTGACACGGTAGCGGCCGTCTTTTTTTTCCCATACGACCTCCCTTGGGCCGTTAAACGCATGGCGGCGTGGATCACCCCGGGGGTCGTCATCATCGTGGAAACGGATATCTGGCCGAATTTCCTTTCCGAAATGCAGCGCCGCGCGGTACCGGTAATTCTGGCCAACGCCAAACTCTCGAACCGATCGTTCACCGGTTATCGTCGGGTGGCCGCGTTTTCAAAATCCCTCTTTGCGATGTTGACGAAAATATGCTGCCAAACGCATGAAGATGCGGCCCGCTTCAGGCATCTCGGGGTGACCGAGGATCGGATCGAGATAACCGGTAATATCAAGTTCGACCAGGATGAAGACCCGCCGGAAACAAAAGAAATCGCTTCCCTGCATGCGGCCCTCAACTCTGAGCCGCTTCGGCCGGTTTGGGTCGCCGGCAGCACCCACGAGGGAGAAGAAGAGTTCATTTGCCAGGCATTTGCGATGGTCAAGAAAGAGTATCCCGACCTGCTGTTGATCGTGGCACCGCGTGACCCCTCGCGCGCCGGGGCCGTATGCCGGCTGTTCGACACCGCTGGATTCGGCACCGTTGCAATGTCGGCGCTTTCCGGATCGAATCCGATGCGGCGCATCGATGTGGTCGTGATTGACGTCCTCGGAATCCTCAAAACGCTGTACGCTCTGGCCGACGTCGCCCTGGTGGGCGGAAGCCTGCTGCAAATCCGCGGCATCGGAGGGCACAATCCGCTCGAACCGGCCGCTTTTGGCAAACCGGTCCAGTTCGGCCCCAATATGAAAAATTTCAAGGAGATCGAAAGGCTGCTGCTCGAAGCCGAGGGCGCCGTACAGGTGACCGATGCCCGGAGCATCGCGAATTCCCTCAGGGAGTTGCTTATGAATCATGAGTTGGCCAATCGCATGGGGCGCAATGCACACGCCGTCTTCAAAGCCAATAAAGGGGCGGTGAAAAATACGCTTAAAGCCGCAGCCACCGTCATCGATCCCCCCAAAACGGACCCCGACCCCATGTGCCGATGAGAGGCGGCACGCCGGCCGGAAATCCGCAGCGGTTCTCGCAAAACCTTTGCAAGGCGCCGGGTAACCGACAGGATTTTTATTTTCACCAAGAATCTCTGGGGAATCCGTCCGTTTGTTGACATCATGATGATTGTCCTTTAATTTCGATAACAATTCGGTCATCCTGATGGTTCGTGTAGAAACTGTTGCCCACCGATACGATGCCATGATCGACAAAAATGACATAGCGTATACATCCGTCGTCGTCTTTTTCAAACTTCTCGGTCGCATTCCCCGCCGCTGGGCGCGGCGCGTAAGTGGATTTTTAGGCGAATTATGGTTTGCAGTGGACAAACGGCACCGACGGATGGCCCTGGACAATCTGACCCGGGCTTTCGGCGGCGAAAAAAGCGGCCGCGAAATCCGACAGATCGCCAAGCAGGTTTTTCGCAATATCGTGCAGGTTGTTTTCGAAGTCGGGTGGAGCCTGCACCTGCACCCGGAAGATCTCGATGCGTTTTTTTCAGTCAAAGGGCTCGCCAACCTTAGTGCGGCGGTCCGGAAAGGCAAGGGGGCGCTGGTCCTCACCGGTCACCTCGGCAACTGGGAGCTGATGCCCGTCGCTGCCGCTATGGGCGGCTACTCGGCCAATGTCCTCTATCGTCCAATCGATTATGCCCCTCTCGACCGCTTCTTCGTCGAAACCCGAACGCGCTTCGGCCTCAAAATGATCCCCAAGGATGCCTCCCTGCTGCGCGTCTTCAGGGCCCTTAAACGGGGTGAAACAGTGGCGATGCTCCTGGACCAGAACGTCGGTCTTCACAAAGGCGTGATGGTAGACTTTTTTGGGCGGCGCGCCTGCACCAGTTATGGATTGGCCTTTATCGCCCTTAAAACCGGCGCACCGGTGTTGCCTATTTTCGTGGTGCGCGACGGAAGGGGCTTCATAGCCGAAATCGGGCCCGAGATCCCCTTCATTAAAACCGGCGACGACCGTAAAGACCTCGAGGAAAACACCCGGCAGTACAACGCGACGCTGGAAGCGATCATTCGCCGGTATCCCGACCAATGGTTCTGGATCCACAACCGTTGGAAAACACGTCCCTATTGGCCCTGGCCGCGAAAGACCGATTGACGATGAAACGCATTCTCATCATTCGCCCCAGCGCAATCGGCGATATCGTCATGGCCTCCCCGATGATTCGGGTGTTGCGCAACGCCTGGCCCGATGGCCATATCGCCTGGTTGGCCGATACATCGGTTCGCGGTCTGTTGGATGCCCATCCGGCTCTGGACGAAGTGATCTACTGGCCCAAGGAAGACTGGCGGCGGATGATGAAAACGTTTCGACTGTTACGATTGAGTGCCGAGATGGCCTCGTTTTCCCGTGACCTCAGAAAACGGCGCTTCGACATCGCGCTGGACGGCCAGGGACTGTTGAGAAGCCGCTTACTCGCCTGGCTTTCGGGAGCCGGCGAGCGCATCGGTTTCGAATCTCAAGAACCCGGCGCTTTTCTGATGACCCGGATTGTTTCCCGTGGACCTGACAAAAGCGCCATGAGCTCCGAATACTTTTTTTTGATGCAGACAATGGGGCTTGAGCCGGGCCGGTTCGAACCTGAATTGGCTTTGGCGCCTCGCGACGGTATCGGTGTCGAAAAAAAATTACGGTCGGCCGGTCTTTTCGATCGTTTCGCCGTCATTTGCCCGTTTACTACCCGCCCCCAAAAACACTGGCCTGAAGACCGGTGGGCCGTTATGGCGCAGAAGCTTAAAAGTCGATGGGGATTCCCGATCCTTCTTCTGGGAGGGCCGAACGACACAGCGGCCGCGCGGCGATTCCAAGACCGGATCGGTACCGGCCTATACGATTTCACCGGCAAAACCTCATTAGCGGAAGCCGCCGCCATCATCGAGCGGGCCGATCTGGTAATTGGCGTCGATACCGGTCTGACCCATTTGGGCACCGCTTTCAAGTGCCCGACCGTGGCTCTGTTCGGCGCCACTTGTCCTTACCTGAGAACGCCAAGCCCCAAAACGGTCGTCGTATACAACCCTCAGACCTGTGCTCCCTGTAAACGCAAGATGACCTGCGCCGGACGATACGACTGCATGAACACGATCACCGTCGACCAGGTGCTGGGAGCCGTTGGCCGGGCGTTGAGAAACTGACCGCAGACGCGATGCATATTTTGCACATAGAGACTGGAAGACACCTGTATGGGGGTGCCCTGCAGGTGTTATTCCTCCTGAGGGGCTTGGCGGAGACCGGTGGTCGCAACAGCCTCGTCTGTTCTTCCGGCAGCGACATCGCGTCTGCCGCCGGTGCCTGTTCGCAACTGTATGAGGTTCCCGTCCGGGGAGACCTGGACCCGACCTTCATGCTGCGACTGCGCGGCATTATTGCAGCCGGGCGACCCGATCTGGTGCACATTCACAGCAGAAGGGGGGCGGACCCTTGGGGTGCGTTGGCCGCCTGGAGCCAGGGCGTTCCGGCGCTGATCACCCGGCGCGTGGACAATCCGGAGACACCTCTGATCGCACGCTTGAAATACCGGCTTTATGGCCGGATCATAACCATTTCCGAGGCCATCCGGCAGGTGCTGCTGTCCGAAGGGGTTCCGGCCGATAAAATCACCTGCGTTCCAAGCGCAGTCGACCACCGGCGCCGCGCGACACCGTGCGACAGAGAATGGTTTCTGAGAGAATTCGGTCTGCAACCGACCAACCGTACGATCGGAATGATTGCCCAGTTTATCCCGCGCAAGGGGCATCGATATTTAATCGAGGCGGCGCCGGGAATCATCGCCAGTTGCCCCGATGCGCGGTTTCTTTTTTTCGGGAAAGGCCCCTTGCAGGAAGATGTTCGCAAGATGTGCGATCGCAATCGGATCGGTGACAAGATGATTTTCGCCGGTTTCAGAACCGATCTGGAGCGCATCCTGCCCTGCCTGGACCTCGTGGCCCATCCGGCCCGAATGGAAGGGCTGGGCGTGTCGCTGCTGCAGACCGCTGCGGCAGGCGTACCGATTGTGGCCAGTCGCGTGGGGGGTATCCCCGAGATCGTTCAGGACAATGTCAACGGTTATCTGATTGACGTGGGAGACAGTCGCGCTATAATGCAACGGGGTATCGAGCTTCTGGCAGATCCTGAAAAAGCGCGCCGCTTCGGGTCGGCCGGCCGGATGATCGTGCGATCACGATTTTCCATCGATGCTATGGTGAAGGGAAATTTGGCGGTTTACCGTGAGATGCTTTCTGCATGAAAAAGCCCGTCGAAACGAGCGTAGAAAAGAAAAATGAGACCGGTTGATACCGGCTATCTGCGCCGCAACAGCTCCCGAGATAATACCGAAAGATAACAACAGAGAAGAGAATCGGCATCATCACTGCCCTACGCAGAGGCAACCGTTCGTGAATCGCGCAAAACCCAACATGCGATCTCATACGATCAAGGCCATTCTCCTTCAACCCCATTGGGTTGTTTTCTCGCTGGTGGGCGTTTTTTTCTTTTTTTTTGCCCTCGATCGCGGTGGAACGAATGTCTTTATCTGGTCCTGCGGCGTGTTTTTGCTCGTCCAAATGGCATACGGCGATTACAGAATCTGGAATGTTCCTCTATATCTCCGGGTGCTCTCTGCCGTCGCCGCAATCCTGGTGCTGATGAGCCTCGTATTTTCCTATCAGCAGACGGGCATTGACCGCATCGTCCGGGTCGGCAAGATGCTGATTATCGTCTTCTCCATTCACTTCATCGGCCGCACCGAAACCGCTAAACATTGCCATACGCTGTTCGGTTTGGTCATGACGGTTTCGATCACTTGGCAATTTCTGGCCCGCACTCTATTCGCACTGCCTTACGGAACCTGGTCGAATCCACACTATCTGGCCAATGTCGCAGTTTTGACCCTGCCGCTCGTTTTTTACTATTTCAGAACGGTGCCTGCTCCCTATAATATACTCTTTGTACTGATGGCCGTGGTGGACATCGATCCGGTCTTCAGAAACGCGTCCCGTCCGGCATTTTTGGCACTGGTGGTCAGTTCGTTGTTCGTCATTACCTTCTTTACCCGCAGCCGTTACCGGTGGTTCGGTCTGCTGGCGGTTTTTGGATGTATCATTCTTTTGAGCATCACGAACTACGCCGGTTTTTTCGAAAAACTCAAAGAATTGATTGCGAATGTATCGAATGAAGAACGGGTGACCATTTGGAAATATTCCTTGACAATGCTGCAGGATAACTCACCGCTGGCCTGGTTTGTCGGCAATGGAATCGGCAGTACCCTCGAGATCTTGCCGAAGTATGCGATGCCTGGCACGTTTTACGAATCCTTTTCTTTTCCGCACAACTTCTTTCTACAAATCCTGTTTGAAAACGGTCTCATCGGCTCAGTTCTCGTTTTCGGCGGCCTGGCCTATCTATTGTATTTGTTTATCAAGCTGTCGCATACCGCGGTTGACCCAACAGTGCACCTTTTCGTCAACTGTATGATGGCGGCATTTCTGAACTGTCTGATCTTTACCGGCCTGACCGTCGGGTTTTATTCCAAATATACCCTGTACCCCTTGGCTTTCATCGTCGGCACCCTGTTTGTTATGCTGGAAAAGTCGCAAAATGGATCTTAATCCCGTCAGCATTATCATCCCCAATTTTAACGGTGCATCGATACTCGCGACCAATCTTCCCACCGTTTTGGCGTCTGCCCGTGCCTATGGCGGCGACGTCGAAACTGTCGTTGTCGACGATGCCTCATCGGACCAAAGCGTTGCATTGGTCACGGAAAAATTTCCACGGATCAACCTCGTCCGGCACGATGTCAACCGGGGCTTTGCCGAAACAGTTCACTCCGGGGTCCATGCCGCGACCCATGAAATTCTCGTATTTTTGAATTCAGATGTACGGCCGCATGCCGATTTTCTGGCACCGCTGGTCGAGACGCTCATGACCAGCCGTGACGTCTTTTCGGTGTCCCCGCTGGTATATGATCCGGCAGGGCGGATTCAGAATGTCTCCTGGAACCGTTATAAAATGGTGCGCGGCACGATCAAAAGCACTCTATGGGACCTGACCACCGTTCGGGAGTTCCAGAACAACGGCCGTCAGCTGAAAAGCCTGTTCGCCTCGGGCGGTTCGATCGCACTGAAAAAAGAGATGTTCAACAGACTTGACGGCTTCCTGCCCCTATATAAACCGTTTTACATAGAGGACATGGACCTTTGCACCCGTGCCTGGTTACGCGGATGGCAAACGCTCTTTGACCCCCGCAGCAGTGTCGTCCACGACCATGTCGGTACCATCAAACGTTTTTTTCATGCCAAAAAAATCCGCACCATCCGCACCCGCAATCGCTTTCTCTATCTGTGGCTGTATTGCTCTCGGCATCGGTTGATCCTGTCCCATGTTCCCTGGACTATTTTTCGTTTGCTGCTGCGCCTGCTACGCCTGGACCTGACCTTTCCAATCGCGCTGCTGCAAAGCCTCGCTCACCTTCGGTCGGTCAAAGAGCTGCGCTCTGAGATGAATCAGTCACAGCTTTTCAAACCCTTGCACCAATTATTGAGAGAAATAGAATCGTGAAGAACGAGCGCAATACAGTGGCACAGGAGAACGTAACCCGCACCCACCTCGATCCGGTCGTAGAGAAACCCGACGTCATGTTTACCGTGTTCATTCCGGCGTTCAACCGCGCCTATACGCTCGACCGTGCGCTTCAGAGCGTCGCCGAGCAAACCTTCAGAGATTTCGAGGTGGTGATCATCGATGACGGATCCACAGACAACACCGCGCAACTGGTCGAGAGTTGGCAGAAAAAGGGCGAATTCCCGATTCGCTACCGCTGGCAGGAAAATCAGGGCAAACATGTCGCCCACAACACCGCCGTCAACCTTTCACGCGGGTATTTTTTTGTTCTCCTCGACTCGGATGACATGCTCCACCCGCTGGCCCTGCAACGCCTCAAGTATCACTGGGAGAGCATTCCAAGAAGTAAAAAGGAACACTTTGCCGGTGTCGAAGGATTATGCGTCTACAGCGACAGCAATATAAAAGTGGATCGATTTCCTGAAGATGTAATGGATTCGGACTACCTTGAAAAAACGAAGAAATACAATATCAGAAGCGAAAAAAGAAACGCCATACGAACCGATGTTCTGCGCCGGTTTCCCTATCCTTGCTTCGAAGGTGAACGGCACGTAAGGGACGACCTGATATGGAAACGCATGGCGCGGCACTTCAAATTCAGGTATGTCAATGAGGTCATTCAGATCATGGAGCACCAGGCCGACGGCCTGACTGCCAATATATTTGCGATGCGCATGCGAAACCCTCGTGGTTTTCGCTACTACTTTTTAGAAGAGATCAACGATTATGCATCGCTGACCGGCACATACCTGCGGTTCAAGTACCACAGTAAATTCGTACGCTATTCACTCCACTGCAAGGTAGGTTTTCGTCAGCAATACGCCGAAGTCCACTCGAAGTTTTTATGGCTTCTCAGCGTGCCGAGGGGAATCATCGGGTGGCTTGAAGATAAAATCAGAATGACGTCAAAGTTCTATTTGCCGTTCTTGGAACGCGAGCGTCCGATCGATGAAAACAATTCTTCGACGTCTAGTAAATAGAGCCAATCGAGTCGACAAGCGGCTATTGATATTTGCGCTTCTGTTTTTGAACACCTTATCGCTGGTGCTGGGCGAAAACGAAGAGGAGTATTTCGCCTTTGCCAAAGCATTCATGGACCAGGCATGGATTCCGGGGGCTAAAAGCGTTATCGACATCCCCGGCACCCGGATCCTTTTCGACACAGTGATCGGCTTCACCCTTCGTTATGCGACGTTCGAACAGGTCGCCCTGGTCGGCAGATGTCTGATCGCCCTTCTTTTTGCCTTCCCGCTCGCCAGGATATTCACGAAGCTGCGTTTCACCAACCTTGAAAGCATTTTTTTGCTGCAGCTCATCTGCGTTCTGTCACACCAGAGTTTTTTCGGCAAGGAGTGGATCTTCCGCTCTTTTGAGACCAAAACCATTTCTTATGTGCTTGTCTTCTACAGTCTGTATTATCTGCTCGACACGCGTTATCTGCGAAGCGTTTTGTTCGCCGGTTTCGCGGTTTGCTTTCACATCCTTGTCGGCGGCTGGTATGCTCTGTTGTTGTTTGTCTTTCTGCTGGTTTCGGGAACTCCGTTAAAAAGCATCCTTCGCTATGCCCTGGTGTTTTCAGCCTTGACGGCGCCTTTCGGCTTGTACCTGGCCGCTACCTATCTCGTTGACAACCCCGGCATCATCGACGGCGTCCGGATCAGCCAGATCTATGTCTACCTTCGCAATCCGCACCACCTCGCTATCATCAGCCAAATCGGTCACTGGGGCTCATCCACCCAAATCGGCGTCATCCTGTCTCTTCTCGCCGGCTGGCTGTGCATGCGCCTCTATCACACCAGCCGCGATGAGGTGATTCGCAAGCTGGCTTTGTTCAACATCGTTCTGTTCGGGCAGCAGTTGGTAAGTCTTTTGATAGCGCTGAAAGACACTACGGGTGCTTTTCTCAAGTTCTACCCGTACCGCACGAGCTCGCTGTCACTTTTTTTGGTGTCGCTTCTGCTCATGGTCCTGGCGAAACGATCCTTTTTGAGGCCGGAACCCCGTCTCGAAGGGGCATCCCCCGCAGAAGGGACGGCCGGCGGTCATGCGACGGTCGTTGCGGCGGTGATGATCGGGTGCATCGCGACGGGACTGGGTGTCAATTTGTACAAGAACATCCGCGATTCCCATGCCTTGCTTTTTCCGGCGCCGGAAGCTTCAGCCAGACTGTCACTTTACGGTTGGATCAAAAACCATACCCTGCCGGATGCGGTTTTTTTGAATTTGAACCAGCGCCTAAGGGATGATCTCGACTTCACGAGAAGGACCGATCGGGACCGGTTCTCTGTTTCCAAATTCGTCCCGACGTCCAATAAGCTAATTTACGATTGGTATCGACGCGTGCAGGAAAAAGACCGGGTCAGGGGCGACATTGCCGTCATCGGCGAATTGGCGAAAAAGTATCGCATCGACTTTGTCGTCAGCAGGACTCCCCTGGATAACCCCCGCCTGAGGCTCGTTTACAGCAATGACTACTATTTTCTGTATTCTCTCTGATCGAGGATGGCCGCTAGGGTTTCTCGTTATAAACCTGCGTACGATCTCATCCGACTGCCCGTCAAAAACACTTGACAGTGCCTTACAGCTATAAGAGTATCACGCAAAACACAATTCGACACCAAACCGTTCGTATCCGTTGCCGTGAAAGAATCGACAGACGGACTCTCTTATGAAGTAAAGTGATAGAAATGCCGCAACAATCCGATTCGGTCGTCGCCATATTTGTAGCCACTTCCGGCCACAGCGGCGTGGACCGGCTGGTACAACACCTCGTGCCGGCCATTTCACGCCGGGGCTACCCCGTCGACGTGCTGAAAATTCTGGGCCACGGCCCTCATTTTGAAGAACTTCCGCGCGGTGTCCGCCTGATCGAACTGGAGACAAGGCATGTCTATGCGAGTTTTCCCGCCCTTGTCCGTTACCTGAAGCGCTGTCACCCTGCCGTCATGATGACCGACAAGGACCGGGTCAATCGCACCGCCATTCTGGCCCGCGCCTGGTCGCGGGCTGCCACCCGGCTGGTGGTGAGCTCAGGCACGACGATTTCCATAGACCTGGCCCACCGGGGACCGTTTGAACGTTTGTTGCAGCGCTCATCGATGGGCAAACTCTATCGATTGGCCGATAAGGTTATCGTTCCCTCGCAGGGCGTCGCTGAAGATATGGCGGCCTATACGGGCTTGCCGATCGGTCGCATCGAGGTCGTCCTATGCCCTGTAGTTCCGGAAGCGCTGTTCAATCAACCGCAACCACGTCCCGATCACCCCTGGTTCCAACCCGGGGAGCCGCCGGTTATACTCGGTGTCGGTGAACTCGGCCCACGCAAAGACTTTACAACGTTGGTCCGCGCTTTCGCAATTGTCAGAAAGCAACGCCTCTGTCGACTCGTGATTATAGGACGCGGAAAACTGCACGATGAACTTATTACATTGGCAAACGAGTTGGGCGTCAACCGTGACGTCGATCTAACCGGCTTCAAACCAACCCCATATCGTTATATGGCGCATGCGGCAGTGTTGGCTTTCACCTCGCTCTGGGAGGGCAACCCGTTTGTTTTGCCCGAAGCCTTGGCGGTCGGCACACCTGTTGTTGCAACCGACTGTCCCAGTGGCCCCAGAGAGGTCCTCCAAAATGGACGTTACGGCCATCTCGTGGCAGTGGGAGACGTCAAAGCGCTGGCCGAAGCGATTCTTAAAACCTTACAGGCCCCCCTGTCAGCCGACACCCTGCGGGAAGCCGCCAGACCCTATGCAATCGAATGCAGCACCACAGCCTATTTGAAGGCAATGGGTCTTGACCCGCGAGAACCGCCTGCTGTATCGTTTCAAAAAGAAAAGTCCAACATGTGACCGTAAAAAAACTTCCCGTTTAAAAGATGGGGCAACCGGCAAAGCTCACGGAAGGAAACAGCCAAGAACCATGTGTGGCATCACCGGAATGTTCATGAAGAATGGTTTCGCCGACCGAAAGCAACTTGTCGAATCGGCCCGAACGCTCAGCCACCGCGGCCCGGACCATACCGACAGTTACATCGACGGACCGTTCGGCATGGCTCACACGCGGCTGTCAATTATCGACCTGAGCGGCGGGGATCAACCCTTGTTCGCCCGCAGCGGCGAACTGGTCCTGATTGCCAACGGGGAAATATACAATTTCATCGAGTTGCGCCGAGACCTCGAGCAGTCGGGCCATCACTTCAGCACGCAGTCCGACTCGGAGGTCATCCTGCACACTTATATGGCTTACGGCAAAGATTTCCTGCATACCCTGAACGGGATGTTTGCCTTTGCGCTTTACGACAAGACGAACCGGCGCCTCATCCTGGCACGTGACCGCCTCGGTATCAAACCGCTTTTTCTGGCACACCTGCCAAATGGCGTGGCCTTCGCTTCCGAAATCAAGGCCCTGCTGCGTCTCTTCGATTCAGCGCCGGAAATCAACCCGGCCGGATTGGTCGAATTCCTGCAGAACCAATTCTGCTCTGAACGCAAAACGATTCTCATGGGCTGTGAGCGCCTCCTGCCGGGCGAGGCGGTCTGCATCGAACAGGGGACGCTGCGGGAACGCTGGCAGTACTGGTCGCCCCTGACGGTCGAACCGGTTGCAATGGAGGAACCGGAGGCGCAGGAAAAGTTCGACCGGCTCATGGAAACGGTGATGCGGGAGCACATGCGCTCGGATGTCCCCTTCGGTCTGTTTCTGTCCGGCGGCGTCGACTCTTCGATTCTCTTGGCCCTGCTCAGCCGTTTCAAAGATGAGCCCATCCGGACTTTTTCGGTCGGCTTTTCCGGCACAACGCTGACCAGCGAACTGCCGCAAGCCGAAAAACTGGCCCGCCACTTCGGCAGCCGACACACCTCCATCCGACCCGACGCGGAGACAATATTTCAGTGCCTGCCCTACACTGTCTGGGCGGCCGATGAACTCATGCGCGATTATGCCTGCCTTCCCACCGCACTGCTGGCTGAAGCGGCCGGTAAAGAACTGAAGGTCGTTTTTTCCGGAGAAGGCGGAGACGAGGTCTTTGCAGGATACCGGCGTTACCGGACCTCACGGCTGGAGCGCTGGGTCAAGGGCGCCACTGCCCCGGGTACCGGCGGTTTCAGGACCCGGGGCGCTTTGCGCGGCCGTTGGCCGCACCGTCTCTTAAAACCGGATCTGCTGCCGTTTGTACCCACTGCACGCAACCCCTTTGTCAACGCCTGGAAGGCATCCCCCGGCGACTGGAGCGATTTGCAGCGCATGCAGTACGTCGATCTGGTCACCGCGCTGCCCGACAACCTATTGGTCAAATTGGACCGTATGCTGATGGGTTGGAGCCTCGAAGGCCGTGTACCGTTTCTCGATCACCGGGTGGTGGAATTCGGCCTCGGCCTGCCGGATCATCTGAAGGTCAATGGCAAGCAGGGCAAGTCATTTCTCCGGCACTGGGCGGTCAAATATCTGCCCGCAGGCCGCCTCAGCGGACCGAAGCGCGGGTTCTACGTGCCGATCGGAGAGTGGACGACGGGTCCTTATCTAACCACCCTGACGGACGTGTTGCCGCGTCATCCGGCCATTCGGACCTGGTTTCGACCCGAGGGCGTCAAAGAGCTTATCGGGAAATGTCCATCGTCGGTACCCGCGACGCGGTTGGTCTGGGCGCTGCTGCAGTTCGTCATTTGGTATCAACTGTTTATCGTCGGTCACGGCCAAAGACCACCGGTCAAGACCGACCCATTGGAAGTGATTGCGGGCGGATAGGATTTCAGGCAGCGTGCGAAACCAAACGGTTAAAGACGGCGATCGGCCCCGAATCGGGGTATTCGTCTCGTTCTCAGGCACAGGCGGTGTCGAACGGATGATCCTTAACTTGTGCGAGGGATTTGCCGCCCGCGGGTGTCGGGTGGATCTCCTGCAGGTAAAGGCCCACAGCCAACATCTGGAGCAACTGCCGTCGATGGTGCATGTTCGGAAATTAAACGCCGAACACACCTTGAGCAGCCTGCCCGCCCTTGTCCGTTATCTGAAAACCGAACGCCCCGATGCCTTGCTGGCCGCCAAGGACCGCGCCAACCAGGTCGCCATTCTGGCCAGGAAAACATCCGGCGTTCCCACCCGGGTCGTTGTACGGATGGGAACGACCGTTTCGGCTGCCCTGGCCGGGAAAAACCGATGGCGAAAGCTGTTCTGGTATCTGCCGATGCGGCTCATTTACCGCAATGCGGACGCCGTCGTGGCGGTTTCGCAGGGAGTGGCCCGGGACATGGCCCGTATCACGGGACTGCCGGCCGCAGATATACGGATTATTCGGAACCCGGTCATCTCGCCCCGAATTTTTCGGCTGGCCCGTGAACCGGCTCCCCACCCCTGGCTTATCGAAGGCAACGAACCGGTGATCGTGGGTATCGGCCGCCTCACGCGGCAAAAGGACTTCCCGACCTTGATCCGGGCTTTTGCCCGCGTCAGAAGAAAAAAGCCCTGCCGATTGATCATCTTGGGAAACGGTAAAGACCGCAAAGACCTCCAGGTCTTGGCAAAGCGTCTCTCTCAGTCGGAACAGATCGCCATGCCCGGATTTGTCGAAAACCCTTATGCTTACCTGAAGCGTGCCGCCCTGTTTGTGCTCTCGTCCGCCTGGGAGGGATCTCCCAACGCCCTGACCGAAGCGCTGGCGTTGGGGGTGCCGGCGGTGGCCA
This sequence comes from Desulfobacterales bacterium, assembly GCA_049666885.1. Taxonomy (GTDB): domain Bacteria; phylum Desulfobacterota; class Desulfobacteria; order Desulfobacterales; family SG8-13; genus JARFQH01. The sequence continues at coordinate 3,899 of JBATHN010000422.1, read as the reverse complement.
CGGACTGCCCCAGCGGACCGCGCGAGATCCTCAAAGACGGTGCCATCGGAAGCCTTGTGCCGGTCGGCGATCCGGATGCCCTGGCCGCGGCCATGCTCGCAACCCTGTCCGCCCCACCGGACGAAACCCTGCTGAAAAGCGCGGTCCGCGAATACACGGTCGAGGTCAGCAGCCAGCGGTACCTGGATCTGCTGCTCGGCAGAACAGTGCCGTAAGAACGATCCGGCACCGGAAAGGACGGCCCAGGTGTTACTGTCATTGCGATACAATTTTCTGTTCGTTCACATTGCCAAAACCGGGGGCACCAGCATCCGGGCAACGCTCAACCGGTATCGTTGGCGGGACCCGTACTATCTGCCGCAGTTTATCTGCAGCCGCATCAGCCACCTGACCGGCCATCGTCTCGGCTGCAAATTTCCCCGGCATGCCAAAATCATCGCCGCCAGAGAAATATTGCCCCGGGAGCTGTTCGAATCGGTGTTCAAATTCGCGTTCGTCCGCAATCCCTGGGACCTGCAGGTCAGCTCCTTTCATCACATTCGGCGCGAAAGACCTCACCTTACGGCCGGTCACGACGATTTCGAAAGCTTTTTGCGCTACAAATTCGACCCGAACCGGCCGTATCAATTTCACATCGATACATCCATCGAACTGCAGAGCGACTACCTGGTCGACTTGCACGGCAAGGTTCTGGTCGACTTCATAGGACGTTTCGAAAAACTCGACCGAGACTTCCGCGAGGCGTGCCGCAGAATCGGGATCCACCCACCGCGACTGGCCCATCGGCGGCAGGCCGGTGATCGATCGGATTACCGCGGGTATTACTGCGACGCCACGGCCGAACTGATCGCCGAACACTTTAGGCCGGATATTGAACTGTTCGACTATACTTTTTAGTTTCCGGTCCAGAAATGGCTCTTTTCCACAATTCCCCGCCTGCTTCGGGACAGGTCGGCGTCAATCGGCGGAATCGTTTGTGCGGCATACAGTAGTATGCCTCCGCGCGATGCCGCCAATTTCCTTGAACTTGCATAAAATTGCTCATTTCTGGACCGGAAACTGATCCGTGCTTATAAAAAACCTGCGGATAGGCACTTTTTAGTTTCCGCCGAGCCTATTGACAATCTCGGCCTCGAAGGCTGCCCCATCGCTGCCGAAAGAGATTCTGACACCGATCACCGCCAGATCCAGGGGCCATTGCCGATGAGGGTCCATCCGGACGGCATCTTTTTCCGTGGTGCACACAAGCTCGGCACCCGATTGGCGAGCGGCGACCAGCAGCGCCGCCACGTCTCGTTCCGTATAGCGGTGGTGGTCCGCAAATCCCATGAATCCCCTCAGGTCGCAGTTCAGGTCTTGGACGGTCTTCTTAAAATCGCCGTTGTCTGCAATCCCCGCGAAGGCATACACCCTGCGCCCGGCTATGCGTTTGGTGTCGCCCGTCTCAAATCTCTCGGTCGCGCAGGCTGCCATGCCCCGGCCGGCCTCTATCCAGGTAACCAGCTCTGGAACGTGAACCGAACGGTAGAGAGGCCGCCCCCCTAAGGAGCCGTCCGGAAGAGTCTCGCAATCGATCCGGTTCGGTCCGCGAGCGGCACGTGTCAGGATGAAGATATCGCCACGCGAAAGCGCCGACACCGGTTCCCGCAAGGTGCCCCGCGGAAGAAGGTATGTGTTGCCGAACGGTCGCCGACAGTCGAGCAGCACCAGATCGATGTCACGCGATAACTGCAGGTGTTGAAAAGCGTCATCGAGAATAATCACATCCGGCCTGAAGTGTTTCACGGCCAGCATTCCGACATCATAGCGTTTTCGACCGACCACGACCGGCACCGCGGCACCCAGCAGCCTGGAGGCCAGCAGGTAGGGTTCGTCCCCCGCGGCCGCGGGTGTCAAAATGAGTTTTCGCCCATCGCTGACGATGCCGCCGGTGCCTTCGGCGCCACCCTTGTATCCGCGGCTGACGACCACCGCGCGCCATCCCAACCGGCACAGCCGCTCGGCCAAATAGAGGGTCATGGGCGTTTTTCCGGTACCACCCGTGGTAATGTTTCCAATGGAAATCACTTTGCAGGGCAGCTTTCTGGAGGTCAGCCGGCCGGAACAGTAAGCGCCGGCTCTCAGCTTCACGGCTGCCCCGTAAATCATGGAAACGGTGGTGAGCAAGGAAACCGGAGACAACCGGCTGAAAGGCGCATCGGTAACCATCACACGTTCAATTTTGCGTCTCAGGATGTCCATAAACTGCAACGCGTCATCAGTACCTAAATATTAAATTATGTATAGGCGTCATAGCATCTGGATCGGGAAAACCTCACTCGGCGTATAGCAGGTTCAGCACACCGGCGCTGAGAAAAACGAAATTGGTGGTCCAGGCCGCTACAAAAGGCGGCAGAACATCGCCGTAGCCGAGTGACAGGCAGAAACTGTAGAGCGTCCAGTACAGGAACGCCACACCGATGCCCAGGGCAACGACCAGCGCCAGGCTCTCCTTTAATTTCTTATTCACCCCGATTCCCAGCGCCAGAATGCACAAAATGATGCAGACGAAGGGGAAGGCGATCTTGGCCTGCAGATCCACCCTGTAACTGGTGGCATCGTAGCCTTCATTTTCGACTATGTCGATATAGTCCCAGAGCTCCAACACATTCATCTCCTCCGATTTCTTGGAAACCCGTTTGAAATCCTTGGGACGGGTGTCCAGCGGCTCTGTGCTCTCCTTATGGAAAGTGACCTTGTATTCGCCCGACAGCGAGTCCAGAACCTGTTCGAGGATGTCATAAAAGCGCCACCCATCGGGCTTAAAGACCCCTTTCGCCGCGTCCACCTGCCGAACCAGTCTGAATTCCTCATCAAAGAAATACAGCGTGATTCCGGAGATCGTCTGACTGGAGGGATTGTAGTACTTGATATGAGATATGCTGCGATTGCCTTTGATCCAGATGTTCTTCTCTCGGGATGCAATGACTTCTTCCTTATCGACCTCACGCGCATAAATGCGGTTGGCTTTGCTGAAGGTGATGGGGACGAGAATATCGGCGTTTAGAAACAACAGCACCGCAAACAGCACTCCCAAGGCCACGATGGATCTCAAAAAAAAGAGCATGCTGACGCCGCCGCTACGCAACGCGAGCAGTTCGTTGCGCTTGTTCATCAAACCCAGCACGATCAGCACCGACAACAGGATCGCCAGGGGCGATATCTGGGCGACGACGAACGGAATCCGGAGCATGAAAAACACGGCGGCTCTGTGAATCGGCAGGCCCGCCTCCAGGAAATCATCGATTTTTTCAAAAAAATCGATCGCCAGAAAAATGCCGATCACGGCCGTCAGGATGATGCCCAGAAGTTTGAATATTTCACGAATGAAATAGCGATCGAGAATCAGCATGGTATCGATGTTCAAAAAGACTGCTTGTAATCGACAGCACAGGTTTCAAGAATATTTCCGATCCATTTTGCCATCGCCGCCGCCGCTTGAAAATCGGCGCATCCCGTCTGACCGCGTTGCGAAAACTCGGAATATCCAGATATTCCTGCGTTTCCGCGCCTTGCCAGGCGGGCGCCTCAACGCCCAAAATTGCGAACTTATTTTTTCGTGAACCCTTAAGCGCTGCGGCGCCCGATGCGGTTCACCCAATGCCACAAAGACTGGAACGGAGCCATCAAATGCACGGGGCGCTCTCGCGCCGAGCGCAGCAGAAGGAAGCCTCCCAGGCAACCCATTACGATGTTCGGGCCCCACATGGCCAGCGCCGGCGACACGCTGCCGTTTTCACCGAACACATGGCCGGCTGAGAGCACCAGGTAGTAAAGCAGGAAGAAGATCAACCCCACCACCAGTCCAATGGAGCGCCGCGTTGACTTAGGTTGGATGCCGAGCGGCACCGCCAGAATAC
>JBATHN010000421.1:0-3554 GCA_049666885.1 Desulfobacterales bacterium | reverse complement strand
CTTGTGGAATTATTTCTTGCCGTGACCCTAACGGGCCGAGCTGGTTACCGTTCTTGTTACACAATTTCGGAGTCAATCGCGCCAAAGACTTGTGCATTAGATACTTGCGCGCATCCGAGGACTTTCTATCGCTTGCCCATATACACCAACCCGAGCCCGATCATCATCAACACGAATCCGAGTCGGCGCAGATTTTCGTCCGGCATGTCAATGACCTTCAGGATCCAGAGCTTCATTTTCGCGGGAAAGGCAAAATAGGGCACCCCTTCGAAGATCATGACCATGCCGACAACACACAGAAAAAATTCCATCCAATTTCCCTTTTCTGCAGGCGCACCGAGTGAAGACACTCAAAACAATCTCAGTTAAAGGCCTCCCTATACGTCCTCGCCTGTTGGTTGTCAAAGGTAAAGGCGGTTTAGGTTCCCTCCAGTCTCCGAAAGACCGCCGACGGCGGGACGACGCCTGCCGGTATGACGATCCAAGCGGTGTAAAAGAATTCATGGCAGCTTGACACACGAAAGCCCGGGCATTAAACATTCAATATTGTTCTGTGTGTTCCCCGCCGGTCGCTTTACAAAGAAAACCCGAAGGCGGCCGGACCACTAACCCGTAAACCGGTGACTCAAAATGGTCGATGTCTACGCAAAAATGCCCGCCCTCAGGATCCATGTCCATTATATTTTTACGGTTTTAATGCTGACGGTTTATGGTGCGCAGGTCTGACCGTTCATGGAGACGTTGCCCCCCGTGATCCTGGGGGCCATCATTTCCGGTGCTTTTGTATTGATTGCAGTGCTGCGGCAGCCGTTGGTCGGGTATTTTGTCGTTAAGGAACCGATCTCATCCCAGCCGAAACGACAGTTTTTCCTGGACCTCTCCCTTTGTCTGCTGGCCGGTCTGATTGCTGCGACGTTCAACACGATGACTTTTGGCTTTCCGGCCGCCAGTGCGGTGAGCCTGATTTTCGGCTGCGCCGTCGCCGGTTTCTTCCTGGCCATCGACATGGCGTTGAACCGGGAGCGCCTCATCATACTGGACGCTCTCGACAACCATCGCAGCCTGAAGCTGCCCGACAGGCTCTTTCCTGTCACGCGTAAATTTTCCCTGGTCGCCATTGCCACGGCCCTGTTCGTGGCGCTGATCATCATTCTGGTCATCTCGCGCGACATTATCTGGCTTTCAAAAATCGATCAAACCGAGTCATCCCTTTTGGACGCCCAGCTCTCGGTAACCTATGAGATTTTTTTTATTATGGCCATCCTGTTGGCCCTGGTTATCAATCTAATCTTTTCTTACTCCAAAAACCTGAAGCTCCTGTTTGAAAATGAAACCCGCATTCTCGAAAGGGTTAGTCGTGGCGATCTCTCGCGTCTGGTTCCGGTTGCCTCAAACGACGAATTCGGACTCATCGCCGACCACACGAATTCCATGATCCACGGTCTGCGGCACCGCATCCAGTTGATATCGTCTCTAAAATTGGCCGAAGAGGTCCAGCGTAACCTCCTGCCGACCCACGCACCCAAAATTCCCGGCCTGGACATCTCCGGCACCAGCATTTACTGCGATGAAACCGGTGGAGACTATTATGATTATCTCACCTTGCCGGACGGCCGGTTGGGCATCGTCGTGGCAGACGCTTCTGACCACGGCGTCAGTGCCGCACTGCATATGACGACCGCCAGGGCTTTTTTGCTTTATGGAACCCAAAATGTCGATGGCCTTGCGGGCCTGATCGACGATATCAACCGTCATCTCGTGCGGGATGGTTTGCAGACCGGTCGATTTGTGTCCCTGTTTCTGCTGGAAATCGATCCGCAGCAAAAATCGCTTCGATGGGTGAGGGCTGGACATGAGCCGGCGCTGCTCTATGAACCGGGACCGAACGAATTTCAAGAGCTTTCCGGCGAAGGAATCGTTCTGGGCGTCGACGGCGATTACCGCTTTCAGGCTTACAGCCGCCATCAATGGGTGCCTGGAAGCGTTGTCGTCATCGCCACTGACGGTGTCCATGAAACCCGAAACAAAGAGGACCGGATGTTCGGCCGGGAGCGGTTGCATGAAATCGTCCGTCGGCATCACATGGAAACCGCCGGTTCGATTCAAACGGTTATCTTAGAGGAACTGGAAAACTTCAGAGGTTCGGCGGCACAGGAAGACGACGTCACCCTTGTGGTTGCGAAGCTGCTTTGACCATCACACAACGGCTGGTGACCTTATTTCGGATACTCGATTGGCACCTGCTTGCGACAACCGGAACAGATCATTCCCTCGATATTGCCGGCGGTAAAACGGCGGCGATATTCCGCATAACGGGCGCCTTGCCATATATCGGCAATACGCTCCCTGGTCAGATCCCCCATATAGCTCTGCTGTTCCCAGTCCGAGCAGCATAAAATCATTCGTCCGTCGTAAAGAATAAAGATTTGCTCCATCAGCCGCCGGCACCAGGTAAAGGGTACAAGCCTGCCGGTACCGACCGCCGACTGGCGAATCTCGGTGTGGTCAATCCTGTTTTCCACCGGTTCGATATGCAGTTTGATGTTACGCTTTTGCCAATATCGACGCATCTCGGGAAGCTCGGCATGGGTTTGGATGGAATCGACCGTGACGATTTCCAGGCGAGGCCTCCTGTAGCCCCCCTTCTCTTTGAGGTCCAAGAACCTGTTTATGTTCTTGAGCGTTCTTTCCAGCGAAAGGTTCATGATGTTCCGGTAAGTTTCGGGATTGATACTCTGAACCGATATTTTTAACTTGTCCAGCCCGGCGTCGAGAAGCCTTCGCGCCATGTCCTCTGTAAGCAGCCCGCCGTGCGTGGTAATCTTGGTGTACTGGGGTTTTTTGATGCGGGCACTGATATAAGCCAACCGCTCGGGAAGATTTCGGTCCAGCAGGGGTTCGTTCATCAAGTAGAGGGTGTAGCGACGAACGCCGAGCTCGAGGCATTGGTCCGCTATGGAACGAAAAAGTTTTCCATCCATGCGGCGCCCAAAGGGTATCGCACGCCGCGTTTTTCCATTCGGGCAAAAAATACAGCCGCCATTGCATCCCGTGACCGTTTGGATTTGAACGTTCTCGGGCGGCGTGCCGTCGGTCGGGCCGAGAGATTGTGATACGGTTGTTTCTTTCACTTTTTACAACCTATCCCCTTGATTGAACTTTGTCAAAGCGGTGAAAGTTGATTGAACTTTGTCAAAGCGGTGAAAGTCCGTTCAAACATCGAACCGTTTACGAAGGTCGTTATGCCAGGCACTGAAACCGCTATTTTCGTTGTTCGGCGGCCTCGGGCAATTTAAGGCCGCAGTTGCGGCACAACCGGTTTTGACTTGTCAATTTGATTCGACCTATATAATGATTAATTTTGTTTTTTATAGAATAATAAGTTAAACCTTCAAAGTTCCAAGTTAAACACTCATGGTCCTTCTGGCCGCCACGATGCATAAAAATGACGCGTCGGAGTCCGGATGAACGGTTGCGAAAAGCGGCTGACTGTCTGAGTCGCTTGCGGGGTCTTAGACCGGACCCTATACCGATGTCGCCTGGAAGGCGCGACC
>JBATHN010000420.1:0-2102 GCA_049666885.1 Desulfobacterales bacterium | reverse complement strand
GGATTTTGCCATATTCGAAAATTCTTTCAGCGACACCTTTCTTGAACTCGCCTACGTGGAGGTCTCATCAGATGGTGTGCATTTTGTTCGATTTGACAACGACTCGCTAACCGCCGGCCCCGTGGGTGGATTCGGGGCCACAGATCCAACCAATATCGATGGTTTTGGAGGCAAGTATCGCCAGGGGTTTGGTACGCCATTTGACTTGGCAGATCTCTCCACGAAAGATGACGTCCTCGATGGCTTGGTCAAGTTAAATGAAATCGCATATGTCCGAATTGTCGATATCATCGGGGACGGAACCTTCTTTGATACGAGCGGCGATGTTGTCTGGGACCCGTATCCGACAGCCCAAAGTGCCGGCTTCGATTTAGACGCGGTGGGAGTCCGTTACCACCAATTCCTAAACAGTCCCCCCGACCAGCCGGTGTTGGAATCGCCAGAAGACGGAAGCCAAGATGTGTCTCTGAATACCAATTTGGTGAGCGGTGACTTTTCGGATGAAAATGCAGCTGCAGGAGATTTTCATTTCCAGACCCAATGGCAAGTCAGCCGGGATTCAAGTTTTGCGACCCCTCTTCTCGATGTGATCAGCCCGGTGTCGTTGAACACGCTCATCCTTCCGGGTTCCTTGTTAACCGAGGATATCGTCTATTACTGGCGGGTCCGGTATTTTGACAGTTACGAGGCCGGGTCTGAATGGTCGGAAACCCACTCGTTCAAGACGATTGCCGGTCCAATTGACGGCAATGGTAACGGCATTCCGGATGCCCAGGAGTTGGACGTTGCGAGTCCGGTGGATTTGGATCAAAACGGCATACCGGATGTTTCTCAAATAAACGATCAGTTCAAAGTCCTCAACACCGTCGACGGTTCGGGGCAGATCGGTCTGGTAACGACAAACCCAAACGATATCATCGAGTTTATCGAATCGCGCACCCCGGATGCCTATCCGGAGGAAGGCGGGGAAACCAACAAACCGGCGGAACTGCCTTACGGGCTGTTGAGTTTCAGGCTGCGAGTCCAGAACACCGTCGCTGCGGCCACAGTTATCGCATACTTTTCCGATCCCCTTCCGGATACCTATAAATGGTATAAATATGATCTTGTCAGAGGCTGGTATGTCGATACCGATGCTGCATTCAGCGCGGATCGACGATCCCTGACCTTCACGCTTATAGACGGCGGAAAAGGGGATGCGGACGGAATGGTGAATGGTATCATCGTGGATCCGGTTGGCGCCGGTTCTGACGGTACAAGTGCCGTCTTCGTACCCGTCAGCGGTTCTGCAGGCATCGACGGCAGCGGCGGGGTTTGCTTTATCGCGGCAGCAGCCGATGCGTTTGGCTTCGATACTCTGAAAGTATCGGGCGGCAGCTGGCTCCTGCTGCTATTCGCTGCCCTTGCATCGATCCGTGCACGATTCCGTTTTTGACTGCCTCTTCACTTTACCTTTCGGGCGACCCTACTAAAGCAAGCAAAAATGTCTCATGGATCAGGATGATAAAATATGCTGAATATTTTTCTTAGTGGCGGGCCGGTGATGTATCCGCTCTTGGCGTGCTCGATCATCTCGTTAACGGTGATAATCGAACGATCGCTCTTCTGGTTCACCTTGAACCGTCGCAGTAATCGGCAACTGTTGGATGAGGTCATGAATCTGTGTGAGTCCGGCAACTGGGAGGCGGTTCGGCGCAAGACGGCCGGGTCCAAGGACCCGATCGTCAAAATTCTCATCAGCGGTATTCTTCACCGAAGATATTCGATGGTCAAAGCCATGGAGGCGTCCGCGGCCGATGAAACCAAGCGGATGCGCCGGTTCATGAATGTGCTGGACACGATGATCACGGTTGCCCCGCTGCTCGGAATTTTCGGTACGGTCATCGGAATCATCAATTCATTTGATGTGCTCGGAACAACCGGCATCGAACACCCGGAGTTCGTTACCGCCGGAATTGCCCAGGCGCTGATTACCACGGCCGCCGGCCTCGGAATCGCCATTCTATCGGTCTTCCCCTATAATTATTTCAATTCTCTGGTCGAAGATGCTGCCATCCATATCGAGAAGTATGCGACCAGTCTCGAAATCGTTTACGAAAAAC
>JBATHN010000419.1:0-3320 GCA_049666885.1 Desulfobacterales bacterium | reverse complement strand
GTCGCGATCCTCTGCGTCTTCGGGAGTGTCGATGCGGCTGCTGCGTTTCGATGCGGGAATCGACTGGTGAGCGAAGGGGATACTCGTGCTGAAGTCATTCAAAGGTGTGGTGAACCCACCTTTGTCGATTCATGGGAAGAGGAGCTTATTCAAAGAGATTTTGGCGCTGTCAGGAACTATGCACTCAGAACCGGCAGATATGAGGGGTATAGAGAGCCCTTTCTCGTCAAGGTTCAGGTAAAGATCGAGTTATGGACCTACAATCTGGGATCAACCCAATTTACCCGTTATCTGAGATTTGAAAACGGCATTCTCCAGGAAATAGCAACGGGTGCTAAGGGGTATTAGCTCCATGAAAGGCGATGAACAGATTTTAGGTGGCAGCATTTCGTCGAGCAAGTGCTTGCCCAAGCCCAAGAAGCCTTTGAACGCAATCAGGCGCTGCAAGCCAAAGGTATTGATACCAACGCAGCGATCCGGCGTGTTGCCAACCCCCTTAACATTGACGTTAAGCTTGTCTGATCGTCCGGCAAGAATCATGCGATTTGAAAAACCCACAGCCTCTTTTGCTATTGGTCGATTAGCAGGTCAATCATGTCATAACTTATGCGGCAGATGGATCATTCTGTTACCGTAATCAATCACTCCGTTGCTCGCGGTAAATGCATAGCCACTGAGCAAAATTTTTCGCTTAATAATGCAAAACTTTAAGGGTTTACAGGGTGCCGCAGATGCAAGGCGTCGGGCGCGCAGACGTACTTTTGTACTTCAAGTGCCCGACAACAAAGCAGATGCGGTGCCCTGTGAACCCTTACAGCCGTTCGGTCCAGTGTGGTGAGAAGTTAACAGAAACCGAAGATGTTGCTCAGCAGTTTATGAAAAACATGTAATCATAGACGTCCGTAGAGTACACATGGCGGCGTTGGTCCCGCTGAAAGCGGGATTGAAACTGACGGCATGGCCGGTCAGCAGCAGCCGCATAAAGGTGGCGATCGAGGCCGTGCCGGTTCGCAGCAGCAAAGGATGTCCCTTATACTTCCTAAATATCTTTTGCCGTAGCAATTAACTTATCAAACTTTTCGACTTCCACTACAGGTGATGTGGTGAATGCGATTCCTGTCAGTTTGTTCAACTCAACGGAAGTGGCCAGTGCTTTATCTAGGTCAGGAAAATCCAATGTAAAAACAAGGTCGTGTTCTCCCATCACAGCATACATCGATATAACTTTTCCGCCATTTTTTTTGATCAATTCAACAGCTTTATCAGTTCTTTCGGGACTGATTTCCTGCAAAGCCTTTGTGGTATACTTACCAAACATCATATAAATCGGCATTTTTAACTCCTCCTATTTAGTGTCCATCCATAAATGGTCTTAAAAAGAACTCCACCTGCATTGCCAAATAACGGTGCATTTCCTTTGCCACCTGATTGTAAACGCTTTGTTCCATAGTACCTTCAAAATCCTCGGATTCAATCTTTCCGTTTTCAAATCTTCTTTCTTTTGCTTTAACGTGAGTATTTACGCCGTCTGAATATATGGATCTGTATGAATATATGAAACTTAGATAAGGGCCGCAGAAAGACATCGGGTTTATAATGTCACTTTCTTCTCGATCCTGTTTTTCTAAATCAGTTTTTCCTTTTTCTTCAAGATAGTTTGTCATGGCTTTTTCCTTATCATGAGTTATTAAGTTTTTGTGGTGCCTTATGCTGCATAACCAATAGGCATGATCAGCAAGGGCTCGTGCGTGCGCGGTACCTTTAATATCTCAATCAGTTCATTATCATTGAATGCGCCGACAATCGAGGCCATCAGCCCAAGGGCTTCGGCCTGAAGAAAGAGGTTCTGAGCGATGTGACCCGCCTCGATCATCGCGTAACGGATACCACGTTCTTTGTATTTAACGGTTATGCGGCTATACTCGGCCGTAATGACAATGTTCAGCGGTGCGTGGGCCATCCACATCTGTGAAAGAGAGGCTTTAGCGATACGATCTCTCATGTCTTTCTTTGTTATATAAGACAACGCGTGCCCATTAGGCTCGTAGTGGTAAACGCCGGCTTCGATTTGCTCCACGCTGCTTCGGCCCACAACTGCATAGACATCCATGGGATACAAGGCTCCCGCTGATGGTGCGGCCCGTTTGAATCCGCTGTTTTCCGTAACCCCTTGGGCAGACCAGAGCAGCTGGGATAACTGATTTAATTCAAGTATCTCCGGTGAAAAAGACCGAATGGTTCTTCGTTGTTTGATCGCCGATTCCACTGAGACCGTTCCGTCGATTTTTGGTGGTCGCAGTTTCATGGTAGCCTCCTGGAATTGCTGTTTGTCTTTCGCAGCCGCCCATTTTAGGGACCAAGATGATGCGGACCAAAAAGCGACCAACCATTTGACAAGCAGAGCCAAGGCCTTTCTGCGTTCCTGTTCGAAAATCATCTTATGCCCTTCAGATATAGGCCAAAAATCGGGGGTCTGCTTCACATACACCTAAAATGAAGTACGAGATCTGATAAGATGCTGTACGAGAGTCAGAATGAACTCTGGGGAGTAGGCAATGCACTGAAGCTGTCGAACCGGTTGAATTTCCGCGGGAACGGCCACTCGACAAATAATTCATAAAATAACTAAGGCACTTATGTCAAGAATTCTCATTCCACAACCAATCACTTTCTGCACCAACGTTATCTCAGGATGACCCCCTCGATCAGAATGATTATTATATTTTCACTAAGAGGATCGTCCTGTTCACAGGGTTACAACATCCGATTTGTGATAAGCCACCGGGGTAAAATCGTTTACAGAGGATCTGTTCCCCAAGCAGGTTGAGGGACCTTGATGAAGAAAGCGCTTGGTGTGGGAGGCAAAGAGATGAAGATCTACGGGAAATATGTAATCGTCATTGTCGCCATCCTCTGCGTCTTCGGGAGTGTCGGCGCGGACAATGCATTTCGATGCGGGACTCAGCTGGTGGGCGAAGGGGATACTCGCGCTGAAGTCATCCAGAAGTGCGGTGAGCCCACCTTTGTCGATTCATGGGAAGAGGAGCTGATTCAAAGGGATTTTGGCGCTGTCCGGGAATATGATCCCAGAACCGGCAGATACCAGGGGTCTCGAGAGCCCTTTCTCGTAAAGGTTCAGGTAAAGATCGAGTTATGGACCTACAACCTGGGGCCAACCCAATTTACACGCTACCTGAGATTTGAAAACGGCATCCTCAAGGAAATAACAACGGGTGCTAAGGGGTACTAACTTCCTATCCGCTACGGTCCGGCGACGCTAACCGGAAACCCACCACAATTTACATTCATCTTGATAAGGC
>JBATHN010000418.1:0-2260 GCA_049666885.1 Desulfobacterales bacterium | reverse complement strand
TACCGGGAAACTGAACGTGTTCCCTCTGCCTCACTTTTACGACCTCTATGTTGACCCTAAAGAGGAATATCCCGTAACCAAAGCAACGGGAGGTGCTTTGTGGATACGTTGGGGAGCTGGGCCGATTCTGGTAGAGCATAAGAAGTCGCTGGCCGAAGAACCACCGATCAAGCCGGGAACGCCTGATCCTTATGTGCCGGCAAAAAAGAAATAGCAACCCGAGCCGTGCAAGCCGCGCCGGAGATTCCTCCAGCTCGGCTTGCAGACTTGCTGAGGACAGAGGGCGTAATAAAAAAGAAGCGTCTAAATAATGTTAACGAATAGATTTACACACCCAAAAACCGCTGCAGTGGTACTGCTCCTTGTGATGAGCGCACAGCTCTTTATAGTACCGTCTGCACAGGCAGACGATGCCCAGGAAAAGAGCAGCGGCATCCTGCCTCTGTCCGACTATTCCGGTGATTTTGCCAAACGCGCTTACCTGTTGGGCGATTTTGGCGAAAAACGAGCCGAATGGGCCAAGAAGGGGTTTTCTTTCGATATCGATTACAATCAGTATTTCCAGGCTGTTACGGATGGAGGGGCAGACACCGGCTCAGAATATGGTGGTACGATAGACTACAACATCAACATTGATTTTGATCGCATGGGCCTTATCCCCGGTGGCCTGCTCCAGATGCGCGCCGTATCGCGATATGGGCGCTCGGTCAACGGCATCAGTGGTTCCATTATCCCGGTCAATACGGATGCGACGTATCCCACCACTTCAACCATGGATGAGGATGTGGCCCTCTGGCTCCCCGTGATCAACTACACCCAGTTCCTCAGCGAGAAGTTTGCCCTGGGTTTCGGCAAGTATGACACCCTTGATTCCCCTAACGAGTTTGCGGGTGGCCGGGGTAGAAGCCAGTGGTGGAATCAGAACCTCAACATGGCCCTGTCACCCCTGTTGATCGTCCCCAACGTCACGACGGGGGCGGTGGCCATGGTATTGCCCAATCCAAACCTGACGTTTACCGGCATGATCGCCACGATCACGGATACCTCCAACCGCTCCGGGTTCAATGATTTCGACGACGGCCTTTTTGCGATGGGCATGCTCACCTACCAATACCAACTCGGTGGGCTGCCGGGCGGCTTGGTTTTCGTGCCCGGATATGGCTGGGATCGCGATTTCACTGATCTAAACAGTCGTATAAACATTGACGCAGGACAGTTGGAACCAGCGACGAAGGATGACACTTGGTTTGTTTCAACCTCGTTCTGGCAGTACCTCTGGACCAAAGAAACTGCGAAGCAACCAGTCGACCTCAACGACGGGCGACAGGATCTGCAAGGAATAGGCGTCTTTCTTCGCATTCAAAAAGCCGATTCGGACACCAACCCGATGGATTACAGCATCGCTGGCGGTATTAACGCAAAGGGTCTGATTCCCAGGCACGACAATGACGCCATGGGTATCGCATACGTTTACAACAAGTTGTCAGATGACCGGCTTTTAAACGCCATCAGGATCGACGCTCAGTCCTCGGTTTGGGAGTTATTCTATAACATCGAACTGACCCCGGCAGTACACTTGACCCTGGACGCGCAAGTGACAGACTCGGCCCTGCCGGACATAGACACGGCGACGATCCTGGGAACGTCGATGCAAATTCGTTTCTAAACCTGTATTCTAAAGTCCGGGTACCAGGTTTATAAGGTCTCGCTGGCTGAGAAAACTGTCGGTACATGGTTCATTAAATATTTGAGGAGAAGATTATGAAAATGAAATTTTTGGCTATGCTTGCAATCGTCGGATTTCTGGCGATCAGCCTGGCAATACCCACCTGGGCAGACAATCTGCCCACCGAACCGATCGGGGGAAAGCCTCCGGAGGATACGAAGGCGTCGTTCACCAACTTCGACACCTTCAAGGACCAGGTGCTGTATCGGCGCGCCTTCGAAGCCGTTCTCTGGTCCGTGCCCATGGTCAACAAGCTGGGCCTGCGGCGCGGCACGCTTGCGATCGGTGGTGGCGACAACGTCGTTCTCGCCTGGTCGGCAGGTGTGAAACCCTATTTCGAGGCGCTGACGCCGAACAACGTCTCGCCCTATGTCAACTGCACGATGGACCTCAGCAAGGGTCCGGTGGTGGTCGAGGTGCCCCCCGCGAATGACAAGGCCGGCTTGTTCGGGCAGATCGCGGATCACTGGTATCAGACCTTCGTGGACATTGGCCCGATCGGCATCGACAAGGGCAAAGGTGCCAAGCTGGCCC
>JBATHN010000417.1:0-5292 GCA_049666885.1 Desulfobacterales bacterium | reverse complement strand
CCGCTTCCTCGACGCGCAACGAGACGTGATATCCCTTAACGACCAGTTCCATCGGATCTTTAAGGGGAGCGTATTTTTCAATGGTCACCTCGGTTCCCTTAAGGATGCCCATTTCATGGAGTCGACGACGCAATGCACCCTGCCCCCCGATGCGCTCGATGACAACGGATTGCCCTTCTCTTGCTTCACTCAACAACATGTTTGCCCCTACAATAGCAACTTGAACCGCCAATTCCAAAACATCTGCCGCCGGGTTGGTTTCGCCTCCGGTCGCAGTGTGCCGGCCGGTGCCGGAAAACCGTTTGATATAAGGGATGAGTTTAACGACGGAACGCGCCACTGTCAACGATTGGTACTGTCGGGTCGCTCATGGCAAACTGTTTGGTCACTGTCATGCGCCGCCGTCGAGCATCGCTTTTCGATGGCTTCCAAAAGCGCTTTTTTTGAGATTGTTGACAGCATATCACCCGTTATCCCCCTTTCAAAACGATTAAAACAGACCCGCTGAGCATGAGCGTTGCCCCGATCAATCGGACACCGATATTTTGTTCTTTAAAGATAACGGCTCCGTACAAAACACCGAATAGAATGCTGAGGCGCTTGAGGGATATCATGTAGGCTGCTTTGGTCAAGGAGATGGCGGTACCATGGAAAACGGCCTGCAAGAAAAACAGGATACCGGCGACCAATCCCTTGACCGAAACCCGAGCGTAAGTCTCCAGCCGGATAACCCGTAAAGCAAGCAGCAACAGAAAAAAAAGGAAATTGAAAGCGGTAAAAAATGAGAAGGTAAAAAAAAACACCGAAGAATGTAAAATACCCTGTTTGCCGACAACGGCGGCAAAGCTGAAAATAAACGCCACGATAAGCATTAACCAGGAGCCGGTCTCCTTGAAAACGGCTTTGAACGGCGCCCAGAAACTGAGTCGAGCCGGGTCGAGATTGAGGATGTACCCTCCTAAACAGGTTGTGAAAATACCGATCATACCCCAGAGGTTGGGCACTTCGTCGAGGATCAGCGCACCGGTTATGATCATAAATACCGGCGTAAAAGCCAGATATGGCAGTGTTAAGGATAGCGGCGATATTTTAATGGCGTGCATGTACAACACGAAACTGACGCCATTGAGTGGCAAACTGATGAGCAGGCACCAGAAATAAATGCGGTCCAGAGGGGGGCGCTCGATGAAGCACAGTCCGGCCGTGAAAAGCGGCAGGCTGTAGAGAGCCGGATAGGCCACCATGTGGTAAGCGCTGAGGTGAGAAAAGAATCTTTTCACCCAGGCGTCTTGAGTCGATACCGCCAGAGCAGTCAGCAAAGACAGGATCAGCCAGTTCATGGGTCCGCTCCAAAGATCAGGATATGTGGTCTTTATTTTCGTAACCATTCACAGGGTTGCAAAGTCCGATGCGCTTTAAACCACCTAATTTTAAACGTTTACAGGGTGCCGCAGATACAAGGCGTCGGACGCGCAGACGTACTTTTGTACTTCAAGTGCCCGACAACAAAGCAGATGCGATGCCCTGTAAACGCTTACTTTTTTTCCAGCCGGGCCACCGCTTCGATGTGATAGGTGTGGGGGAACATGTCCACCGGTTGAACCTCCCGCACACTATAGCGCTCCTTCATGAGGCCGAGGTCGCGCGCCAGGGTGGCCGGATTACAGGAGACGTAGACGACACGCGGCGCACCCATATCGAGCACCTGTTGAACGACTTTTTTGTGCATGCCGCTCCGCGGCGGATCGATGATCAGCACGTCCGGCCCGTCAGAGATCCGCGGCATCACGTCGAGAATGTCTCCGAGCAAAAAACGGCAGTTGTCGATGCGGTTGCGACGGCAGTTTTTGACGGCATCCGTCACGGAACTCTCGACGATTTCGATCCCCGTCACCTCGCCGGCCGCAGGCGACAAACAGATAGCAATCGTGCCGGTGCCGCTGTACAAGTCGAGAACGCGTTCGCCGCCGGTCAGTCCGGCATAGCCCTTTACGATTTCGTACAGCCGCTCGGCCCCGGAGGTGTTGGTCTGAAAAAAACTGTTGGCGGAGATTTCGAATTCGAAATCTCCTATGCGATCCGTTAGAAAAGGCTCTCCGGCAAGATGAATCTCGTATTCTCCCTGGGCAATGCCGGCTCTGCGGCTTGTGATGTTGTTGACCACGGCGGCGATGTCGGGGCGATCCGCCGTCAGAGAGTCTACCAGTGGCTGCAGGTGGTGTCTCTTGTCGGCCGCGGTAACGATGTTCACCATCCAGCGGTCATCGGCCGCGGAGTGACGCAGCATCAGAAACCGCCAGAACCCCTTGTGGCTCTTGAGTCCGTACACCGGTTCCTTCGAGGACCTGGCAAACTCCCTTACCTGCCCGAGAAGGGTATTGCCCGGATCGGGCTGTAACAGACAAGCCCGGGTATCGAGCACCTTATAAAAGGTTCCCGGCACGTGCAAGCCCAAGGCAAAGTCGACATCGACATCGGATTTTCCCAGCTCACCGGGCATCAGCCAGCGGCGTTCGGAAAAAGTGAACTCCATCTTGTTGCGGTATTGAAAGACGTTCGGCGAAGCGATCGTTTCACGGACCGGGATGTCGCGCAGCTGCCCGATGTGATCCAGGGCCTCGGCCACGTGGCGCCGTTTGTATTCGAGCTGCTTCTCATATGCGAGAAACTGCCACTTGCAGCCGCCGCAGGTCCCGCTGTACGGACACGGGGCGTGGACCCGATAGGGCGAGGGGCGTAAGAGCTCAACCAGTAGCGCCTCGGCATAGTTTTTCCGCTTGCGGATGATCCGGATGCGGGCCTGGTCCAGGGGGGCCACCTGGTCGACAAATACCGCAAGGCCATTCACCCGCGTCAGTCCTCGTCCGCCCAAGGCCACATCGGTAATCTCCACATCGAGGAATTGCCCTTTCTTAACGCCCACAGCACCCGCCTTCCGACACCCATATGGTGATAAATTCGTGCATGTTATTGGTAACCCTTTTGCACTGATGAAATCATCAACTATGACCTATACTGATCGGTCCCAGGTTCAGCGTTCTGGGTTCTGGGTTCAAGGTTCAGTATTCTATAAAGGTTCAGCGTTCTATAAAGGACTTAAATCCTTCAACCCTGAACGGGGAACGGTGAACCTTTGAACCTATATCTCTTCAATCCCTGAACCCTCGTATGAAACTACGCCAGAATGGCACAGTTTCTTTCTCGATCAAACTGGCCGCTTTTCAGGCCAGCGGCTGGGCTGAACCTTGAATCCCGCGAGAAACCGCTCAATTTAAGTATGGCTACTAAGGAGATGGCCCCCATGAGCAACCTCCCCATTGTCTCTGATTATTCGTTTACTCCATACTGCAGCGCGGCCGAAATGAAAAGTGACAAAAAATGAAACATGTTTATTGTAATCATTAACTATTTTAAGATAACGTAAAAATATGGTTAAGATTGAACCGAACGTGTGCTGCCATTGGATCGACTTTTCATCCGACGGCTACCATCTGAAAGGGAAACTCCATTTGCCGACCGCGGTGCGTCCGCCGGTTGTTATCGGATCACACGGCCTGATGAGCAGCAGCGAATCGGCCAAACAGCGACAGCTGGCGCTTCGGTGCACGGAGGCCGGAATGGGCTACTTCCGATTCGATCATCGCGGCTGCGGCCGCAGCCAGGGCTACTTTCCGGAGGTCACCACGCTGGAGGGACGCGTGCGGGATTTGATGGCGGCCGTTAGAACCATCCGGCTGCGAACGGACACGGGCCTAATCTGCGGGCTGTTCGGCAGCAGCATGGGCGGGGCCGTTTGCCTGGCGGCTGCGAAAGCCGTCGGCGCCGATGCCCTGGTGACCGTGGCCGCACCGATCAGAAGCCACTCCGTAAGACCCTTCGACGGCAGTGGGTCGAGCGAATCCAATGTTACGGGGCTGCAGCTTCACTTCGATCTTTCCGAAACCATCACCGGGCTTCGGCACATTCTTGTTTTCCACGGTGACGCCGACCGTGTCGTGCCGTTTGCCCATGCGCTTGAGATTATCGAGAAAGTGGACGCACCGAAGCGATTGGTCCGGCAGAAAAATGGCGATCACTTGATGAGTACCCAAATCCACCAAAAGACCTTTACGCGGGAAGCCGTGAAATGGTTTGCTTCCCGCTTAGGGCTCACGAAAAAATAAGCTGGCAATTTTGGGTCATGAGGCGCCCGGCCGACAAGGCGCTGTATGGTCAGTAAGTTAGTCGATAAAATCGATGATATTTTTGTAAGCTTTCACAGGGCACCGCATCTGCTTTGTTGTCGGGCACTTGAAGTACAAAAGTACGTCTGCGCGCCCGACGCCTTGCATCTGCGGCACCCTGCAAAGGCTTACAATTAGGTGGTTTGAAACGCATCGGGCTTTGCAACCCTGTAAACGGTTACATATTTTTTATCTGGCTCAACCGACTCAACTTCTTATCAAGGAGCTTCAATGGCAGACGAGCCTTCAAGAAAATTTCTTCGCCGAGCGTTCGTCAAAGCGACGCTGCGCCGGATTCTCGCGTTGCTCACCGTGGCCGGTATCGTGTACGGCGCGGTGGCAATGATCTATGCCACACGCACTATCTTTAAGGTCAAAATGAATTATGCCGTCGTGCTGGAACGGTTCGGGGGCAAACGGGAAGCGGTCACCGCCATCGGGTGGCATGCACGGCTGCCCTATTTCACCCGTATCGAACAGGAGGTTCCTCTGATGAACCAGCGGCTGTTCCTGGGTGGGACGACCGAGCCGATGCGGATCATTTCAAAGGAAAACGTCGCCTTATGGACATCGGCCGTGCTGACCTACCGCATCCGTGACCTTCGGACCTGGGCCATAGAAAACCTCGACCCTTTGAGTCTGTTGCAGGCGGACTACGACGGGATCGTCAAAGACAATCTTCAGGCCCAGCGGGTCAATGAACTGATCAGCGACCGGGAAAGCATCAAGGAGAAGATCTTCAGCGCTTTGAAGTCACGTCCGATCAATGAAGGCGGGCCGACGCTGGAGGAAAAATACGGCATCGACGTGGTCAGCTTCGTCCTCAAGGATACCCGCTTCGGTGACAAGCTGGTGGAAGCCACCGAAGAAAAGAAACGGCGCGAGCTGATCGCCGAAGCCGAAAACTATGCCGCCGATCAGGAAGCCAGCCGCATCCGCAAGCTTTACGCCGCCTATCTCGAAAGCATCCAGTCGCTGCAGAAGGCCATCGGACGGACGGACGGCACAACCGATGTGGCCCTGTTTGAATTTCTGACCCAGCAGAAATGGGCCGCGGCGTACGAAAAAA
>JBATHN010000416.1:0-1639 GCA_049666885.1 Desulfobacterales bacterium | reverse complement strand
TCCGAACAGAAATGTGTCCAGATTGAAAAGGGACAGAATCGGGTAGTTGAATAGGAGGCACCCGAGCAGGAACAGGGCGAACAGGCGTCGACTGATCATTAATTCGGGCGTCATGATTAGCCTCTTTTCAGGGACATTGCCGTTCAAATATGTTATGTTTCAGAAGCGGTCCGGCGAGTGCGCTGGGAACAGATATAGAGGATGGCGTGTCAGGTGTCAACGAGTTGAGGTCACCCCGAAACCTTTTTCATTGATTCAATCACTATGACCATTAAAAAGATCTATGTCGATCAGGCGGTTGCAGGCGACACCCAGGTGATCAGCGTCTGCAAAAGACTGAATTTGCCGGCAGAGACCGTGGCGGGTGCGCATGACGTTTTTGCCGCCGTGGCCGCTGCCCCGGATCCGGTGCAGCGCGGCAAAGAGGTTCTTTTTCTGACGCAGAACAAGGGGGCGTTCGTCAAGCTGTGCCCGGGCACACGCCACTACACCTGCTGCGACTACGCAATCCTTCACATCGGCACTTTCTGCAACATGGACTGCGCCTATTGTATCATGCAGTCCTATTTTCACCCGCCGGTTCTGCAGTACTACGTCAACCACGGCGATCTTCTCAGCGAACTCGATCGGCTCTTCGCCCACCGACGGATCTGTCGCATCGGGACCGGTGAATTTACCGACAGTTTGATCTGGGAAAACTGGACCGGTCTGTCGCAAATTCTGGTCCCCCGCTTTGCCGCCCAAGATACGGTGGTACTGGAGCTCAAATCAAAGACGACGGCCATCGAAAATTTCAAGGCATACACACACCATCGCAAAACAATCCTCTCCTGGTCGCTGAACACGCCCCGCGTCATTTCCCGGCAGGAACGCTCAACCGCTTCTCTCGCGGCACGGCTGCAGGCCGCGGCCCGTTGCGAATCCTGGGGATATCCATTGGCCTTTCACTTCGATCCGATGCTGATCTACGAGGGCTGCGAAGCCGATTACCGGGCGGTTGTCGAACAGCTGTTCGCCTGCGTGGCGCCCGACAATGTCGTTTGGATCAGCCTGGGGACTTTCCGGTTTCCACCGGCATTGAAAACAGTCATCGAGGAGCGTTTTCCGGAATCCGACATCATCTATGGAGAATTCATCCCCGGTCTGGACGGCAAGATGCGCTATTTCAAGCCGATGCGGATCGCCCTCTACCGCAAAATGGCCGGTTGGATCAGGGAGTTCGCGCCGGACGCAACACTTTACTTCTGCATGGAGGACGATGAAGTCTGGCAAAAATCTTTGGGGTTTCTTCCCGCCGATCGCGGCGGATTGGCACGCATGCTGGATGAAAGCGCCGTCCGCCACTGCGGGCTCGACCCGCAGGCCCTCACGGCGATGCGGACATGCGTTGACGGAAGAAAGGCGGATTGCGGTAGTCCTCAATGCTGAATCGATGTGGCAGTCGGGTCGGCAGCGATCATGTCGTTAGACTCTCGGACAAGGATTAACGACCGTTCAACCATCTCCTCGATGACGATCTGAGGTTTTTGCTGCTCGATCAATTCTTTCATAATGGCATGATCATACTGTTTCCAGATGTAAACAATCTGATTGAAATCCTCGGCAATGAGTGGAATGATGGTTTCGAAGGTGGATTTAT
>JBATHN010000415.1:0-5073 GCA_049666885.1 Desulfobacterales bacterium | reverse complement strand
CAGATTGGTGTGTTACCTTATCTTAACAATCAGGAAATACAATTAAATACCAGATAGGTTTTGGCTATTTGTCTCTTAACCTATAATTTTTGGTCAATTCAAGGTATTTTGGGCAATGTCAAAAATAACGAAAGGAATTTTCAAATTTTTCGTTTGGCGTTTGATCGACATTAGCCTTTAACGCGCTTAATGGTGCCATTTGCCAATAGCGATTGTAACTGATTGAGAAGTTTTTGCTCTTGGGGATCAATGTGTTTATCTTCATTAGCTACTTTCATGATAGCATCGTATTCCGAACTGGTTATTTCGCAGTCAGCAATTGCTTTATGGATCATTTCCGCCAGCTTCACCGATGATTTACTTGGCTTTTCTCCTGGCCTCATTTTCTCCTCCTTTGTGTTATTCTTGTGGTTTGGTTTATTGGTTACCAGGAAATATATTAAAATGGACTTGGCTCTGAAATTGCTTAAATGAATTCACCTTTAAGATTTATTAATATCCCAAATCGCCATTGATTGTCAAGAACGATGGCGAAGCGGCACAACAATTCGTAATACTTGTAATCTGAAATGATAATCACTTCAAAATACATACGGCCATTCTTGCATTTGATATCAACCTGGTTTTTGCCGGTGCAGAAAAACCCCTGTGGTTTTTCGAGAGGTTCTCCTTATTGGACTGGTATGGTACAGCATATGGCACCAAGCGCTGATTGAATAAATGCTAAAATTGTACATCGAGAGGAAAGCTTAAACCCGACATTTAAAATACAACAGTCAAAGACAGCAAGTTATGGCTTAACAACCGTAATCAATTGTTAAACTGATATCCTAAAAGAAACAGAAATGTAGAGTCCCATTTCGACTCCGAATCGGGTGAAGGATTGTTGTTATAATCATAATTATACTGAAGGGTTGTTACGAATCCCTTGTATAGGGGAAATCGAAAACCCTGACGGGTGTTGATCAACCAGTTACTTCCCTGTTCGAGGCTGATATAACCGTTGTTTGAATGAAAGAGCTGCACGAATCTGTTGAAGAAAAATTGGTCATATTGAACAAGCCATTGGGCACCTGCAAAATCGTCGTCTTCTGCCACAATGAAATTTTCAAATATGTATGCCAGGCCGGCCGAAGTCGATAAATTGAGATCATCGGATTCGAAAAACTGGTGCCCTGCACCGGCTCCAAGGGTTGTCCTAAGGTCGAGGTCTGCGAATTCATCGTGATCGAATAGGGAACTGCCGTATAAAAACCACTTTGGTTTGATAAAATAATCATACACTCCGTAAGCTTTCCAATTTGCAACAGTAGTCGTGTTATCGGCCTGTTCCCTGTTTAATTCCCCGCCAAGCGTGAAGCGCTGTTTTTCAGTGCGTGCAACTAACTCTGCATCGATGCGATACTGGTCAGTGTCTGTATTGCCTCTTTCGTTTGTGATGCCAACATTTACACGACCTTTAAGTCTGATTGGAGGCTTCGGTTTGAGGTAAATATTTTTTACTTCAGCGATATTGATATCCACAGGAGTTAACTCTTCCTCAGGTTTCACATCTTCAGCGGCTTTATCTCGATAGAAAACTCTCGCTTTGCGCGTAGTGCCGTCTATCAGTGTAGTTGCCGTCGGCTCATCAGTGGTAAGATGGCTCACTTTCTCAACCTGAATCGTAATCTCTCCAGCATATTCAGTATTAAATACAAGCTGGCCTTTTTCTAATCGCACCAGTGTACCGGTTATCTTGTCACCATTCTCAAGGATAATTACATCCGCGTTCAATACGTTGATCAGCGCAGTTGTTGCAAAAAAGAACCCAAAAAAAATCAATGCAATTCTATTCAATTCCGCCTCCTTCGTGGTAATTTATAAATATAATATGGAAATGGATCTAATTATGGCTTGTGTTACCAGCAACTGCTATTTATCCTTTTTAAGAAGTTACAGACTGATAAAGAGACCAAAGGTTGTTTTCTGCCGCGATTGAAAAGTTCACAGAAAAGAGAAGAATAAAAAATACCGTTGATAATTCTAACAGCCGCTTCATCTTTTTCCTCCTTGCGTAATAAAGTTATTGTAGACATGAAACTACTATTTTTCGTTTACCTCAGTCGGTTTGTAAATGTCAAACCCAAATGCCAAATGAAAGCGAAATTATACTCCTGGGTCGGACAAAGATAATTTGTTGATATCAATAAATATGTTTTTTAATGATGGGTAAAATAAGGTCTTAGGACGGCTTTTTTGGGATTAAAATAACCAGTTTAAACGAAAAACGATATGGCGCGTACAAGTCGCTACTACGTCCCAGAATATGTCTGGCATATAAACCACCGATAACTCAAGAAAGACTTTCTATTGAAGTTCGTGCGAGATCTAAAGCGGTGGACCGATTGGCTGGCTTTCTAAGGCCCTAAACTCGCTTTATTTGTGCGGTCTCAATTACAAGGGAACTTCAAATCACACCCGAAACCAAACCCATGTGTCAAAGGCCGGTGTTCGATGAACGAAGCCATTAATATGACCGTTGCGTTGACGGGAATATTGCCTGCGGTGATGATTGCAAGTGCCGTGCTGACGACGGTGGCGGCAGGGATCCTGCTGTGGCTGTATCGTCGAGCGGTGGTGCGGTTCATGGGGGCAATTTCGGGTGCGGCCGACATCCGGGCCCCATCGGTCATTTTGGAAGCGATGCCCGTTGCGGATTCGCAGCAGGAGATATCGGAAGATTACCCAAAAGACCCAGCTGAAAGAATATTATTTTCTAAGAAGCCTTACTTCTTTCAGCCATTATTATAAACTGAATCTTGTTTTACATTATTCATTTGGGGCATGTTTTTCAAATACCAGAAGCCGGTAATGGATCAGACCTTCCAGGTAGCATTTTTGCCGGGCATCTCCGCCCAAAAGTGATCTTAGATACGTGTCGCGCTCCATCAAAGAGCCGAGAAATTTTACCAGCAAGGAAATTGCCCTGTCGCGCGGCCGGCCGAGGCGCAAATACGGCGTCAGGTTTTGATCCTTGATGAGGCGGAAGCCTTTTTCTTCGGCAAGGGATTTCAGAGCAGTGAAACCCTGCAAACCCGGCAACAGCCAATTGCGGCGGTAACTGCCCAGCAGTCGTTCTTGCCGTAACGTCAGCCTTATCTCATCGCTCAGGCAATCGTCAACGATAGCCAGCCTGCCGCCGGGCGGCAGCAAGGCCGCTTGAACGGCGAAAAAAATATCGGGATCGGCGCAGTGCGTGAAGGCTTCAATGGAATAAGAAAAGTCAGCTTTGAACCGGTCGGTCGGAAGCCGCAAAAAACTTCCTTCTTCGAAATGAATTCGGTTCTTCTGGGCTTCAGGTATGCGTTGCCGGGCGCTGTTGATTTGGAGCGGGCTCAGGCTGATGCCCGTAAAGGATCGAACCCGGGTTAACCGCCGGGCGAGGTAAAAAATGCTGCCCCCCACTCCGCAGCCCAAGTCCAGCAACCGGTTGACGGGGTAGGGGCACCGTTCTATTTCCCGAGCAACCAACTCGTCGGAGTAGTGCATCGCCTCGGCCAAGGATTTGACCTCAGGGTGCCATAAGGCACCGTGGAGGTTGAAGGTGCGCTCACCTTTTCCCCACTTGAGGAAGCGCCCAGTGTTTAGGTCGTAATACTTCTTGACCTGTCGAATATGGTCTTTTTCGTCCACGTCGTCCACCATATCCCATCACCTGAAACGGTTGACCCGCGACCCGGCCCGAAAAAGATTCTATCACGAAAGGACTACATGAGATTCCATGAGGCGGGCACGCACGCCGTTTTTATTCTCCAAAAACCGAGCCTGTCAACCCCTATACAGGTGCCGTCTCACCCGTGTTTCCGCTTTTTTTCTATGGCAATAAGCACCGGGAAACTTTTCGTACCGATGTTGGCAATAAAAAAGAATAACCATACGGACCACCCCTATCGATTAGCTTGTGCACATCCATAGTTTAATTAAGGGCACTGGTAAGTTTCCGATCCAGAAATGTGCAATTTTTCGCAAGTTCAAGGAAATCAAGGAATTGCGCGGAGGCATACTTCTGTATGCCGCACAAGCGATTCCGTAGACCTGTCACGTCTTTAGCGTGATTGACGCCGACCTGTCCCGAAGCAGGCGGGGAATTGCGGAAAAGGGCCATTTATGGACGGAAACTAGCTTACATTTTTCTGGTGCCGACGTTGCTCGGTATTAAGGCGTAACATCCCCTCCTGTGCGACACGGTTCGTTTACTCCGTTAAAAATATGATTTTTCATATTTCTTGACATGGATCCAATTTAGATCTAAATTAGATCCAAATTAACAAAGGAGGTTCGACATGCCGGTTAACATTTCCATCAAAAATGTCCCTGACGAGGTCGCCGAAGAGTTGCGCGCCAGAGCGGCGCGAAACCACCGCTCGCTTCAGGGGGAGTTGATGGCCATCATCGAGGAGGCCGCCGCCCAAAAATGCCCACTAAGCCCCTCCGAGTTTCTGGCGGGGGTACGGACCCTTGGGCTGCGCACGCCGGCCGAGGCGCGCGCGATGGTTAGAGAGGATAGAAATGGTCGTTAAAGTGGTGGATGCATCGGCGTTGGGGGCGCTGGCCTTCGGCGAGCCGGAGGCGGAAACGGTTGCGAAACAGCTTTCGTCATCTACTCTGGTAGCGCCGCAATTGTTGTGGTTTGAATTGGCCAGCATTGCCTTTAAAAAAGCCGCCAAACACCCCGGTTTGGTTGATCAGATTCGTGAAGCCTTTCGCATGGCCGGGCAGCTGGCCATCGAAATCCTCGCCGTAGACCACCTGGACGTCATCGAACTGGCGACACAGACGCGCCTGACGACCTATGACGCCTCCTACCTTTGGCTCACCCGCAAAACAGGTGGGGAATTGGTGACCCTGGACAAACGCCTCAGCAAAGCCTCTGGCTTATGAATTTTGCTGATGACCTGCGCGTATCCTGGCAGAAGGAGGGATCACATAAGGAGGCAACTGGAGTGACAATTTCAAGGTGAGGATACATTGTTTTGCCTGCCAAACTCCGCAAAGAGATAAATTTGAAACCTGGAACGCGTGTTCTCCTAA
>JBATHN010000414.1:0-13973 GCA_049666885.1 Desulfobacterales bacterium | reverse complement strand
GGGCCCCTTAGGGGGTCCGGAATTCTTTAAGCGGAGACACCGAAGCCGTGGAAACCCATGAAGCCGTTGAAGCGCTGAAAGCCTTGATCATAGAAAACAATCTGCCGCAGACCGACATCGCTATTTTCGGCATCAAATGTCCTTACTGCGGCAAATCGGATCGTATTCACAGGCTCGAACCGCCAGAGTATTTACCCCAAAGCTTCAGTGCCGAAGATACCACCCAGTATGGTGTGCTTTGGCATACACTCAACCCAGAGGGTGCTTTGCTGGGGGTTTGTAAATTTTGCCACAACCCTTTAGAACTGCAGGTCAGAGCAGGTCTTGCCAAGGTTTTGGATAATGGGCAGGATGGATAGCTGAGAATAATACAATTTCTGGATTGCGTCTCTGCGAGTAGAAGCAGAAATGTGCCCAAATTCTTATACCCCCTGCCAAGGCTGCTAATATTGGAGAACACGAAATTCAAACTCCAAGACCTTAGTGGTCTTGTTCGTAAATGCGGTGACGCACCGAGATGACCGAGGCGCCCGCAGCGCAAGGCGCGAGAAGCGAGCATACCAAGCGTATGCGAGCGCCGAGCAACACGGCGCGGCGGGATGCATCGGTCATTGAATGCCACCGTATTTACGAATAGGGCCACGTAGGTGAAATGGTCTCTTTCTGACCCCACTATCACAAGGAGAGGAAGCAATGAAAGTCGAGGTGTTGGGTCCGGGCTGCAAACGTTGCGAGCAGCTCTACGAAAACACCAAAGCGGCGGCCGGGGACTTCGAACCATCGGACGGCATCGAGGTCGTCAAGGTCAGCGACGTCCATTACTTTGCCAAAATGGGCGTATTTATGACGCCGGGACTGATCATCGACGGCGAGGTGATTTCAACCGGCAAGGTGTTAAGCGCCGGTGAAATTAAAACCAAAATTCGGGAGAAACTTTAGCCATGTCCGATCGAACACAGGTTTACCTGATCACCGGATTCCTGGGAGCCGGCAAGACGACATTTCTCAATCGTATCATCGAACGGTTTCCCAAAGACAGGAAAATGACCCTGCTCGTCAACGAATTCGGCGAGATCGGTGTGGACGGCACCCTGGTCGAGGGTGACGACATCGACATGATGGAAATCAGCAAGGGCTCCATTTTCTGTGTATGCGTGAAGACGGATTTCATCAAAGGCCTCTACGAACTCAGCACCTCGGTGGAACCGGATGTGCTACTGATCGAATCCACCGGCGTAGCCAACCCATCTGATCTGAAAAAAGACCTCAAACTGCCCATCTTCAACGATCGATTCGTATTCAAAGAGCAATTTTGCGTCATCGACGCCGCCCATTTTTTAGACGCCTACCAGGTGTATGCATCGTTGGAAAAGCAGATCGCCTCGTCCACAACCTTTATCATCAACAAGGTAGACCTTGTCGGCACCGAAGCCATCGAAGAGATCAAGAACGTCGTTGGGAAATTCCATCCCGACCCACAGTTTTTCGAAACCACCTACGCGGACATCCCCCTAAACCGATTCTTCGATTTGAACCTGGCACCGGACCTAAACGAAATGGCGCAAGAGGCATCACCACCGATGACAGAAGAAGAGTTGGACCGATTCCTCGAGGATATGCTCGACAGCCCGGATCTGGAGATCACCCCGCCGGACACGTTGGTATCGACCGCCTACCGGTGGCGCGGCGACAACCTTGAGCAGGTGCGGCAACTGGCCCGGATCCTGCCTTCTGCTGTGGTGCGGGCCAAGGGTTTTGTCGATGCCGGCAAGGGCATGCACATCTTCAACTACGTTATGGGTACTTGGACCGTGGAACCAACCGACATACCGCTGGATAAAATCCAGCATAAGAATGTGGTGGTGTTCATCGGGCCGCCTGAATCCATGGACGGCATCGCCGAAGCCGCCCAAGCGGACAATTGGACCGGTCAAGGCGTCTTTCAGCCCTACAGCGCCGATTGAATCTTTTACGCTTCGAAACGTCCAGACCCATCAACTGGGAAGGAAAATCATGAGCGATAACAGCTACGACGTCATTATCGCAGGCACCGGTCCGGCTGGCATGACGGCGGCCATTTACGCACAACGCATGGGACTGCGATCCGTTGTTTACGGTGACCTGCCCGGCGGAAGCACTTACATGATCGAAAACCTGGCCAATTTTCCCGGATTGATGCCGGAGACATCCGGGCCCCAGTTTGGTACGCTGACCTTCCAGCAGGCCAGTCAGGAGGGGGCGACATTCACCATGTGCCTACTGGAAAGTCTGAAGCAATTCGACGAAGCCTTTCATGGCGTGGACGTCAACGGTCAAACGGTTACAGCGCCGGTGGCTATCGCAGCCGCGGGCAGAACACCGAAGCGACTTGAGGTCGAAAACGTGCAGATCGGCGGGGTGCATTTCTGCTCGATCTGCGACGGACCGCTGTACCGGGGCAAAGACGCCGTACTGGCCGTGGTCGGCGGCGGAAATCCGGCAGCCCAGCACGCATTAACCCTTTCGCGCATCGCCAAGCATGTATACCTGATCTGCCGCAGCGAAAACCCCAGCATCGATGCCGCCCACAGTCGAAAACTGCGGGAAAAATCTAATGTAACCGTCATGGTGGGCTCGGAGGTCGTCGCTTTGAAGGGCCAGAACATGCTGGAAGCGCTGGTCGTGTCGCAGCCTGGCCAGGATTCGAAAGAAATTCCGGTCGAAGGCGTTTTCCAGGCCATCGGCTGGGAGCCCAACACGGCATTTCTCGACCTGCCAGTCCACAAGACCACCGAGGGATACCTGAAAACAGACGAACGTCTGATGACGTCGGTCCCCGGACTTTTCGCAGCCGGCGACGTGCGGGATACTGACATTTGGCAGGTGCTCACCGCCTGTGCCGACGGCGCCCGGGCAGCCAAAAATGCCGGCGATTACCTGGCGGGACGCTGACCACCGGCGAATGTTCGGAACGAAATGCCCTTTTCGGAGGGGCTGAAGTATCCGACGACGGCGGTGAAAATTCGTTCGCTGGGTGGTTGTTTTTTTGACCCCGCTAATATACATTGTAGAATATTATTCAATGCGGATTATGTGACCATGGCCACTATCGATCTCGATTGTCCGTGCACGGGCAAGAATATGCGCAACCTGGCGGCACCGTGGATCCTGTTAACGCTGTATAACCAGGATGGCATCCACGGCTATGAAATCGGCAAGATTGTCAGCGGCTACCTGGAAGATACGGAAGCCGGATTGAACCTGGCCGGACTGTACCGTCATCTCAACATGTTGGAAAAGCGGGGAATGGTATCAAGCCGCTGGGACACCGACGGCGGGGGGCCGGCCAAACGCCGCTATCTTTTGACCGATGCCGGCAAGGAGTGCCTGTGGCGCTGGATCGGAACCCTCGGCAACCAGATAGCGCTGATCGCCAAATTTTTCGATCAGGCCCGCAGCGTCTTTCCCAACACGGACCTGCCCCGTGTCGTATCGACAGCGCCGGAAAAATAAAAAAGACACAGAGATAGACTATGCAGAGACCAAAACCGCTTAACGTTGCCAAACCGGTCAAGCTGATCTTTGTCGGTGGTTTTCTTGGTTCGGGGAAAACCACGGCGCTCGGGGCCCTGGCCCGCGACATCATTCGCAAGGGCCTGCGGGTGGGCATCGTCACCAATGATCAGAGTGGCAACCTGGCTGACACGGTTATCGTTCAGCAGATGCTCGCCGAGCTGAACGTGCCGGTGGAAGAGGTGGTGGAAGGATGTTTTTGCTGCAAATTTGATGATTTGATTCATCGAATCGAAAAGATACTCGTTCACAAACCGGACGTTCTCCTGGGAGAACCGGTGGGCAGCTGCACCGATTTTGTCGCTGCGGTAGCCCATCCCATCAAGATTCACTATCGGGATGCTTTCACCTTCGCCCCGTTTTCCACCATGGTCGATCCGGAACGAGTGCGTGAGCTGCTGTTAATGGAGATTGACTCCTCCTTTCCCGAAGAAGTATCCTACCTTTTCGAGAAGCAACTCGAGGAGGCGGATCTCATCGTTCTCAACAAGTGCGACCTCCTCGATTCGACGGAAAAGGATCGCCTGGTGAAAGCCATACGAGATCGTTTTCCGGAAAAGGAAGTTCTCGTCACATCCGCGTTACAAGGCGCCGGCATTCAAGGCTGGCTGGAAAACCTTTTCAGCGGCCGCCCCGGAGCCGACACCGTATTGAGGCAGATCGACTACGATCGATACGCCCAAGCCGAAGCGATCCTGGGCTGGCTCAATGCGGCGGTCAAGGTCCGATCGCAAACAACCTTTGCTCCGGAAGATTTGATGCAACGGCTCCTGCTCGAGATCCGGGATGCCCTTCGACTGTGGAATGCCGGTATCGGACATCTGAAATTGGTGTTGACCTCGAACGGCAAATCAATTTGGGCCAATCTTACCGATCTTCGCTCCGATCCGCGTCTGTGCCCTATGCGTGCCGAAACCGCATCCGGCGGCACACTACTGGTCAATGCTCGTGTTAAGCTTGAACCTGCAGAGCTGGAAACGGTCGTGAGAAATGCTCTTGCCAGTGTAGCGGAATCCTTGGGATGTCACTTTGACATTGTCGACCTGCAATGCTTCAGTCCGGCTTATCCAAATCCGCCTTACCGGATGCAGGAAGGTGTCGAATCATGATGCGTATCGAGGTGGTTGGATTGGATCCACCGTGTGAGAAGTGCAACGAACTATTGGAAAATGCAAAAAAGGCCGTCAGTGTCGCTGGAATAAAGGCGTCGGTGGAAAAAAGGTGGACGCTGGCCCCTGAAATCCGCGCGCAATACGGTTTGCTGCTCAGTCCGGCCCTGATCATCGACGGTATGGTGGTCACACAGGGCAAAGTATTCAAAACCGAGCGGATTGTGGATCTGCTGAAAGACTGACCGAACCTTAAACCGGGAGCTAGGAGACAAAACGATGGGAACCGAAGAAATCTGGATCATCGGCACCGAACCACCGTGTCCACGTTGTGATTACTTGACCCGCATGGTGAAGGACATTGTCACGACGGCAGGAGTCCCGGCAACCGTCAGGCACCTGGCCTATACCTGTGATGAGACCCGCCAGTTTGCAGCATCCCTTGGACTGAAACCGGGCACGGCAAAGGACGTCGCTCGCATCGCTGCAGTCGATGTCGACTGGAACCGGATTCATGCGTTGATCGACGGCCCAGATGAACAAAAGACAGCTGATCGCGAATCGTCCTGTTGTCCGACAGCGGCCACCAAGTGGTCACCAGCGCTGGACGAGGCCCTGAGGCCTTGCGAACAAATCGCACGCAAAGCCGGCATCCTGATGACCCCGGCACTGGTTCTGGGCGGTCGCTTGTTTCATCAAGGAAGCGTTCCCGATCGCCGAAGAGTGAACACGTGGATCCGGGAATATTTTGGAGATAGTGCTGAAGAAAACCAATCTCAGCACATCGTGGAGGTCCTGGGACCCGGCTGCATAAAATGCGACACGCTATACGACAACGTCCTCAAAGCGGTTGCCCAATCCGGTATGGGTGACCGGGTTACGGTCCGGAAGAGGACCGATATCGTTTATTTCCAAGACAAGGGGATTTACGTTACTCCCGGTCTGGTCATTGACGGAAAGGTCATTTCGAAAGGAAAGACGTTAACCGCATATCAGGTCGCAGACTATTTGAAAGATCATTTTTCTATTGAAAGTAAATGAAAATGACCACGGCAAATCTGAGAAAATCGGAACTCCACACACCCGCTGCCCAATGGAGTTCAAGGTAATGAAACAGATTCTGGCCGTTTGCTTTGGCGAATTTCTGGGTTTACATTGCGGCCCCTCTTATGGGAGGAGCCGGTGCTGCCGGCTGTTTTCGTTTTGCCATTGCGCCCTTGATGGCGGCTAAGACCAGTTCCCCCTCGTGCGGTTGCGAATGATGCAGTAAATAGACCGGTATTTCCTAAATCGGTTCTGTGTAAGGTGGGCATCAGGCGACTATTTTCGGGAGTATTCCATTTCGAATGAGTATAAATGAAACAAAATCAGGATGTTGCACCCAGTCATGGTACAAAAAAGGCTGCATCCTGGCAAAAGCGGGAAAGCTCGCGGAAGCCGTCACTGCTTTTACCTCGGCTATTGATGGCAACGACGGGTTGGCCGAAGCCTATTTCAGAAGGGGTGTGTGTTATTACTTACTCGGCAATTGCCGTATGGCAGCACTTGATTTGGACGCCGCGAGCCTGCTTGGGTGCCGAGACGCGCTATTGTGGAGCCGATACGATTTTCGGCGAATCGACGATTCTGTTGAGGATTAAAAAAATATCCTCGCCGGTCGCTACATCCGCCGAAATACCGGACTTACAAAGGATGCCATCAGCCACAGTTTCCGCACCTGAATCAGGATCTTTTTATAGAGAGAGCCGCTGATTTTCGGAAAACGATTATTCGCTGTGCAGGGATAGAAGTTCGTTAGCCGCAGCGGTAGGTGTTGTTTTCCCATTTTCCACGGCATCAACTATTGCGGATAATTGTGCTTTAACCTTCGAATTATTAAAAAATCGGTCTTTCAGCCTATTTTCGACCAGAGACCACATCCAATCGATCGCCTGCAGACGCCGCTTATCAGCCAGTTCACCGGCTCCCGTCAGCTTTTGCCGGTGATCCAGTATCGCCTTCCAAATATCTTCCAAACCGTCTTGGGTCAACGCACTGCACGTCAGAACCGGAACAGACCAGACCGCCGACTTGGATTCCATCAAGTTAAGAGCAGCTTCATATTCGGACTGTGCTTCTTTGGCCCTTTCGATATTGTTGCCGTCCGCCTTGTTGATGGCAATGGCATCCGCGAGTTCGAGAATACCCTTTTTAATTCCCTGGAGTTCGTCTCCCGCACCGGCCAACATCAGAACAAGGAAAAAATCCACCATCGAGGCCACGGCCGTCTCGGACTGGCCAACACCGACTGTTTCGACCAGGATAACATCATGACCGGCCGCTTCACAGATGATCATGCTTTCGCGGGTCTTCTTAGCCACACCGCCCAAAGTGCCACTGGTTGGAGACGGACGGATAAAAGCGTTGGGCTGCAGCGCGAGTTTTTCCATGCGCGTCTTGTCACCCATTATGCTTCCACCGCTCCTCGAACTGCTGGGATCTACAGCCAGTACCGCGACGCGATGTCCTTTTGCAATCAGCATCATTCCGAAGCTCTCGATAAAGGTGCTCTTGCCGACACCCGGCACGCCACTGATGCCGATGCGAATGGCATTTCCGGCATGGGGCAAAAGACCATCGAGTATATTCTGAGCCAATTGCTGATGTGCCGCCAAGGCGCTTTCGATCAACGTGATCGATTTGGCAATGATCGCTCTTTTTTTCTTCAATACACCGTCGATATAGAATTCCGGATCCATGTTGATTAATTCTTTTGAGTAAGCTTGTCCAAGATAAAGATAATGTCGGTGTCGGCCGCTTCTAAACGAAACCTGACCGGATCGAATCGCCCATTTGGGAGATTCCCACCCGTATGCTTTCCGCAGAAGAAGGCCACCAGAATGTCGCTACTGTTGTGGGTCCGCAGTACATCGATCAAATCACTTCCCACCTGTGACTGCTGATCGGGGTCACAGAGCAGGCAAACCATGTGCACGTCATTTTCGATCGCCATCAGCGCCACCTGATGAAACGCTTGGCATATCGGTCCGATGTCCACATCGAATCCCCGGTAGGCGAACAGGGCCGCAACCTGATTGAGGGCTGGCCGGTGGTTGCTTGGGCCAATGTTGCTGACCAGTACCCTTGGCCTTCTACCATTCCGCGTGACGAATTGATTTACTTTCTCTTTGATCAATTCGACCTGTGACTTTTTCCCGGCGGCATCAGCCGAGTTTACCCCGGGGCTGCCGCCGGCATCCAAAATTCTCTTCATTGAAATATTATGTATAAACGATTTATTTATTATTTTTACAACAGGTTATATGTTTAACTTTTTCTGAGAACTATATGAATAACGCCGACGGATGTCAAGCCGGATTCATACTCACGGCACAAACGAGGAAGTCTTTCAAGGACGCCACTGTGACGCCCGGCGGAATCTTGTTGAATCTTTATCTAATTTTTGATAAAAATCACTGAGAGTGGTGACCAATTAGCAGCAGCCTCATGAGACCATGGTTTTCACAGAAGAATAAAGCTTTTCATAAGCGTTATAATGCCAAAAGTAAATAAGATATTGATTGAAGTCATGTATAAAGCGGATTATTGTTTGCCTTGCTTTTACATGGATGAGACCGTAAGAGAAGTTCTGGAGAAATATGCCGATTCCATCGAATACCATAGAGTGGATTTCCTTAAAGGCGAGGGGAAAAAACGTTTTCTGGAGTTATCCTGCTCATTGTATGGTGAGGAAATGGTTAACAAGCACTGCCGAGTAGCGCCGGTTCCATCGCTGTTCATCGACGGAGAGCTTGTTTTTGATGCCATACCGCCTATTTTTGAACTTGAAGACGCCATCGAAGAGGCGATTCAGCAAAAAAGATCTTAAGTCAAGGTGAGATAAAAATGCGATCAGAAAAAATTCACCTGGAAGTGCTTCACGAGGGCGCCCATTGAATCCCCTGCGAATACATGGCCCGTGTGGTCGAAACCGTTGTCCCCGATTATTTTGAATCAATGCGGTGGGAGATCGTTTACACGAAAAAACTCGAGGGCGCAGTACGGTATTCCGAACTGTCCAAAAAGTTAGGGCGCCCCATGCCGGTGCCATCCATCATTATCAACGGCGTGCTTGCATTTGAATCGATACCCAGTGTAGAGGATTTGCGGGTATTTCTTGATCGGGTAATAGCGGAAAACGCAGGATAGCGTTATTCTTCAAAATAACATTTCACTTTTCAATTCCGACCCGGGCTTTGGTACCGAGATCATAATAGTGTTTTTTCGATTTTAATTCGGTCACCATGTCCGCCATTTCAATAATCCGTGGGGAGGCGTAACGACCCGTAATAACCAGTTCAAGTTCCGGTGGTTTATTGATTATCAAGCCGAGAAGCTCCTGCACCGGAAACAGACCGAATTTTACCGCAACGTTGGCCTCGTCAAGTATGACCATATTGTATTGGCCCGATGCAATAACCTGCTTCACCCTTTCTATTCCCCTTCGAGCGGCTTGAATGTCTTCGAGTTTTGGTTTTTTATGAGTAAAACGTCCCAGCCCGAATTGCTCGATCGTAATCAAATCGGCAAATCGCCTTAACGCTTTGATTTCGCTGTATTCACCTTTCTTGACAAATTGACCGAAAAATATTTTCATCCCGGCACCGGCCGCTCTAATGGAGAGGCCTATGGCGGCTGTTGTTTTGCCCTTTCCGTTACCGGTAAAAACATGCACGTATCCTTTATCCATTTTTATTGCCTCTACGCTGACGAATGTCAGTTTAAAAATTTTACAGCATCCGTCCGCTGTTAGGTTCCACGATATCCCGGTTTCTGGATTCCGTTTGCGGCTGATGCATCTTTTGCCGCCATCGGCACTCTCACCGCTTATCAGTCGAATCGCTTGGAGGGCGTCCTTCAGAAAACGCCCCCTTCCATTTTGCTCATACCTATTTCAGGGGTTCGACGCAAGCGTAATTGATATCACTCCAGTTTAAACCGGACCGGCACCTTAACCCACATGTCAACCGCATCCTTTCCCTTTTTCGCGGGTTTAAACGACCACGATTTGACGGAATTCACGGCCGATCTGTCCAAAATCGCATAGCCGCTCGAGGCAAGAATCCGCAAATCATCGACCTGGCCGTTTCGATTGACCAGAACCTCCAGCACGACCGTGCCTTCGTATCCCTTCCGCCGGGCTCTTTTGGGATAGGATATCGGGGGATTCTTGCTGTATTCAGGCAGCGCCGCCTCGAGAACAGAAAGTGGAGCCGGTTGGCTCGACACCGGGCCGGTGATGGCCATGTCGAATGCGGTGGTCCCTTCCTGCGGCGGTGGCGCCGTCGCGTCATTCCCCTGCGAGGATTCGTCGGGAACGGATTCCAGAGGCGGTGGCGGCGTTTGATCCGGCGGTGCAGGTCTTTTAGGTTCAACCGGCCGATCTTGCTTCGCAGGGGCAGATTTAACAATCGGAGGTTTTTTTTCAGGCTTTTTGGTCGCCCTCACGGGTTTCTTTTGTACGACGGGTGGCAACGGCGGCTCGGTCTTGGGTGCCGTTTCGACAACATTTTTCTCTACCTTCCTGGGAAATTGCTTGAATGGAAGGGGCTCACTCTTTGGTTTGATCGTCTGCGGTTGAATCGACTCAAGAATGATGGTGACAGGGCCGGTTGACGGTTTTTTGAAATCTGCCAAGTTCATCCAGTCAACATTCATGCTCATCAAGAGACTGTGAATCCCGATGGCGACGATGGCTGCCGGTATCAAACGTTTCACGGCGACTCATCCAGCTCCGCCTGCAGCGAAATACGGTTTAGTCCGGCTTGTCGAATTCGATCCAGAACGTCGAACAGGCTCTGATAGGGGAGGTTGCGATCGGCAAAGAGCAACACCCCCGGTTGGTCTTGCCCCTTCGCTTTGGCCTGCAAGACAGCCGTCACGCTATCCAGTTCGACCGGCTCCTTGTCGACAAAAACCAAACCGTCGGCCTTGACGGTGACGGCCAAAATTAATTTTTTGTCGATCTTGACCGTTTTCGATGCCGGCAAATTAACCGGTAGCCCGCGATGGACGGCCATGGACAACATGGCGTAGATAAAAAAAACCAGGAGCAGAAAAACAATGTCGATCATAGGCAGCATTTCGATCCGGGCTCTTTTTTTGTTGCGCAAGGTTATCTTCATTGCTGCCGTCCCTCGATCGTCAAGTCCTTTTGAGCCAGTTTTTCGTAAACGATTTCGAGACTGGTCGCATACTTCTCGATATGGATGGCAGCATCTTCGACCAGAGAATTGAAATAATTATAGGGGAAGACCGATAAAATGGCGATTCCGAGGCCGGCGGCCGTGGTAATCAGCGCCTGGGCGATTCCGGCGGTAACGAACTCCGGGTGTTCGATGCCGGTTGTTCCGAGCACATCAAATGAATGGATGATGCCGATGACCGTGCCGAAAATTCCGAGCAGCGGGGCAACCGTGATCATCGTATCCAACACATTCATGAACCGGCGCATCCGTTTGGTTTCGTCGGCCGCGGACGCCTCCATGGCTTTGACCATCGAATATCTTCGGTGAAGAATACCGCTGATGAGAATTTTGACGATCGGGTCCTTGGACCCGGCGGTCTTACGCCGAACCGCCTCCCAGTCTCCGGACTCACACAGATCCATGACCTCATCCAACAATTGGCGATTGCTGCAACGGTTCAAGATGAACCAGAAGATCGATCGTTCGATTATCACCGTTAACGAAATGATCGAGCACGCCAAAAGCGGATACATCACCGGCCCACCACTTAAAAAAATATTCATCATATTGAACCACCCTGGTCCCTGTCGGTAAAGGGGCTGCAAACACTCTAACCCCGTCGATAAACTTCTTTCAAATAATCCCCCTGCCCTCTTTTTGTCAAAGTGAGGTCGGGAGGGATTTTAAAATGTGATCGCATTTCAAATCAGGGCCCCAGCAGGCAAATCTAGTCGTGTCATTAAAACACAGTACTTACGCCGATGACGTAATTGCGCTCGGGAGCCGGGTAAAAATTGGTCTGGGTCGGAAACCCACCGATGACTGCAAATTCGGAATATTTCTCATTCGTCAGATTGTTTACACCGGCAAACGTTCGGAGCATCTTCCACTGATAAGTCAGTCTTAAGTCAATGGTGAAATAAGAATCCAACTTTTCAAATTCATTTTCGAAGTCGCTTATGGCGTAACTCGAGCCAACGTATACGTAATCCGCCGCGAACTCGAGTCCTTTGGGTATGTCGTAAATTCTCAGACCCAAACTGGCCCTGTTGTTTGGTACGGCGGGGATATCTTCGCCATCATATGGCCCCTTCTCAAAGGTCGCCTTCTGGTAGGTGTAATTGCCTTGCAGGACAACATGGTCCACAATATCAGCTCGAGCACCCACTTCCACGCCCTGATGGAGTGTTTCCGGGTAGTTTTCGTTGGTGAAGGTCGGTCGGTTGAAAAAAATTTCGTCGTCAATTTCGGCCCGAAAAAGGGTAAAATTGGCTCGAATCTTCGGCGTAAAGAAATGACGGACCCCAAATTCATAGTGCATGCCAGTTTGAGGTTTAAGCCCCGGGTTGACGACTATCCGTCCGGTATCAAAATCAAAAACCACCAGCTCGTCTATGAGCGGAAATCGAAAGCTTCGATTGGCCCGGACGAAGACCGACGAATCCTGGCCGTACAAAAAGGTCAACCCGGCCGTGAATGCATTTTCGCTGTCGGAAGTGGACTCTTCCAAAGGAGCCAGGGGAAAATCGCTCAGATCTTTAACGTCGAAGTCGTATTTGACTTTTTCATACCGGGCACCAAACGTGAACAAAAGATTTTTCAGCACGTAGAGTTCATCATTGAAATAGAAGCCGTAAGAGTTCCGATCGACGTTTGAGAGACCGGTGGGAGAGGACGGCAGCGGTCCAAAGAAACCCGAGTACGATTGACTGTCCTGCCTGGAACCGTACAGATCCACCCCGGCAACCAGTCTGTTGCCAAGGCTGAATATGTCTGCATCCCAGATATACCGCGGAGTGAACCCTATGGTATCGGTGGTGACGTTATTTTCAAAGGGAAAAGATTCATCGGGAAACTTGGATTCGCTGATCCTTTCGCGGTAGGACAAATCGGCCAGCACCTGTCCGTATCCGCCAAAATCCCAATCCATCCCTCCCGTGATATAAGCATCACGGGTTTTGGCACTGTCTTCCGGATCCAGACTCTGCCTGCGATCTTCGTCCACCTCGGCTTGGGTCAGGGTCCCCGGAAGGCCAAATCTATCCTTGTGATACGAACCCGAGAGATTCAGAGCCAAACGGTCGGTTGCATCAAAGATCAGTTTGCCGCCGAAATCGCCGGAATGGTAATCGTTGTTTTCCCGGTAGCCGTCGGTTTCTTCCAAGCTGCCGTACAGGGAAGCGGCTGTTCGTTTATAGCCTCCGCTGGCATAGGCATCGACTTTGGCTCGGTTGTAACTTCCAAACGTAACGCCGCCATTGGCGCTGAACTTTTGAGAAGGCGATTTCGTGATGATGTTAATGACACCTGCGGTGGCATTATCGCCATATAAAACCGTTCCGGAGCCGCGTACGATTTCAATCCGTTCGATCTGTTCGATCGGTATTTGAGCCCAATCGACGGCGCTCAAATCGACTTCATTGGCACGGCGGCCGTCGACGAGAACCAGTGCGTTTTGCGTTGCGGTTTCGCCGAAGCCACGCAGATCCACGGCGGCTGTGTTGCCGTTTCCGAGGGGATCCCGTACGACAATACCTTCTTCACCGCGCAACAGGTCGGCGGCCGTTTTCGCGTTCGTGTTCTGGATGTCTGCGGGGGTTATGACACTGACGTTCGCCGGTATTTTTCGCACCTGCTGCTCGATTCGGGATCCGGTCACCACAACCTCAGGCAACGTTGCCGGAGATGCACCGGCTTGCTGATCCTGTTGCGCATAGACGCTGAGAGGTAAGAAAGTAGACATGATCAATAGAGTCAATCTGAACCGTTTCTTCATTTGTTGTCTCCTTCAGGCTTAGAGATTCTTCTCTATGAACAAAAATGTCCGGCTCGACGCCTTTCGAAACCGCATTTTTCTGTCTACCGACGATAGTATATTGAATCGGAATGTAAGGCCGGCACAACTATCGCAATCTAATCCAAAAATTTTCGTGGTACAGGGGTCACCCGGGGCAATCGGCCGAGGGGGTTTTCATCCACCAAAACTTTACACCCATAGGTCGCTTCGAGGTTTTGAAACGTCAGAACCTCATGGGGCAGCCCGAGGCTGGCAATTTCGCCGTTCCTGAGCAGCAGGAGCCTGTCG
>JBATHN010000413.1:0-10796 GCA_049666885.1 Desulfobacterales bacterium | reverse complement strand
ATTCGCCCGGGTCAGGAAATGATTCAGGCCATCGAATCCGCCGAGGCCGTCGGGGCCACCATTCACCTGGCCGACCGGGATATTCGCATTACCCTCTCCCGCACGTGGCGCTTGATGAGATTGAGGGACAAAATAAAGCTGCTGGCCCAGCTCGTCTTTTCCATCGGGCAGGTGGACGACATCAGTGCCGAGGATGTGGAAAAAATGAAGCAGGAGGATGTGCTCGAAACCATCCTCGCCGACGTGGGCAAATCGTTGCCCATTGTCAAAGCCATCCTGATCGACGAACGCGACCAATACCTGGCCTACAAGATACGGCATGCTCCAGGAGAAAAAATAGTGGCGGTCGTCGGCGCCGGCCACGTCCCCGGAATCAAAAGGTACTGGCATACAAAAACCGACATCGCACCCCTGGAAAAACTGCCGCCCAAGAGCAAGCTCTCTGCAGCCCTCAAGTGGATCATACCACTGGGAATCGTTGCATTGATCATCACCGGCTTTTTCATCGGCGGCGCCAAAGCCGGCAAGGACATGGTGGTCTGGTGGCTGCTGGCTAACGGCGTGCTGGCCGGCCTCGGGGCTTTAGCGGCCCTGGCTCATCCGTTCACGATCGTCTCGTCCATCCTGGCCGCACCGTTGACATCGCTGAATCCCATGGTCGCCGCCGGCTGGGTATCGGGCCTGGTTGAAGCCTTTTCCCGCAAGCCGCGGGTCATCGACTTCGAAAATCTCCAGGAAGACATTCACTCACTGCGGGGTTTCTGGAAAAACAAGGTAACCCGAGTGCTGCTGGTCGTCGTGTTTACCAACCTGGGGAGTTCCATCGGCACTTTCGTCGCCATCCCACTCATGATAAAGGCGCTCTGATTCGACCATCATGCACCGGATGAAAAAAGACTGCCCTCTGCACTGCCGGCCGGCCGTTTTCGGTATGATTTTGCTGCTTGCCGGTTGCAGCGTCCTGGAGCCGTCACCGCCCTCCAAAGTCGAAATTTCCTCACCGACCAGACAACTCGCGCACGTGCGGTTTGCAGTTCAACTGGGGGCATTTTCCAATGTGGACAACGCCGTGCGATTGACCGAAGCACTTCAGCAGACGGGTCTGAACGCCTACCATTTCAGCGACGCCTCCGGTTTCTACAAGGTTCGCTTCGGTAACTATTCCACCCGAGAATTGGCGATCGCTGCAGCGGAAATCTATCGGTCTCGTGGACTCATTACGGATTATTACATCGTCAACCCCCCCGCCGTTTACGATGACGGCGAACTGAGGAAACGGATCGTTAAAACCGCAATGAATTACATTGGCGTGTCATATAAATGGGGCGGCGAATCATCGGATGAAGGATTTGATTGCAGCGGGCTGACGATGACGGTCTATCAGCTTAACGGGCTCGATCTGCCGCGGACCTCCCGCCAACAGTGGAGGGCCGGCACTGCGGTCGCGCGCAACGAGCTGCTGCGGGGCGATCTCGTCTTCTTTGCCACTGCCGGTGGACGCCGGGTCTCCCACGTGGGAATTTATACCGGTGATAACAAGTTCATTCACGCACCCGGTAAGAGCAAGCACATCCGCTTGGCTTCCCTGTCGAAAAGCTATTACCGAAGCCGTTTCGTGGGGGCAAGGCGCTACCTTTAGCGAGCACTCGAAAGTGAAACCTCAGGTCTTTTGGCCATTCGAGCACAGCCATGGCCAAAAAATGATGAGTAACGAACGGGATTATCATGATGACTAATTTTGACGCGTTCAATTTTGAGAGATGCAAAATTCTCGTCGTTGGCGATGTCATGTTGGACCGATATCTCTGGGGCGATGTGAAACGCATTTCACCTGAGGCGCCGGTACCGGTATTCCACATCAAACGACAATCGATGGTTCCCGGCGGCGCCGGCAGCGTGGTTTTGAACGTCATCGGACTCGGTGCATCGGTTACATTGCTCGGCGTCATCGGCCGGGACGAAAACGGAAGCACGCTCAAAAGGTTGCTCGCGGACCAAAGGATCAGGTCGATCCTGCTCGAAGATAAAAACAGGCCGACCATCACAAAAACGCGAATTCTGTCAAAAGGTCAGCAATTACTGCGGATTGATGACGAAAACACCATTGTTCTCGACGAATCTTTGAAAGCCGGACTCATTGAAAATGCGGCCAAAGAAATTCCCAAATGCGCAGCCGTCATATTTTCGGATTACGGAAAGGGCATTTTTTATACGCAAGGCCTTACTGAAGCCCTCATCGATATGGCCAATGGCGTCGATGTCCCCGTTATCGTCGATCCCAAGGGGAAAAATTGGGAACGATATTCGGGTGCATCTTGTCTGACGCCAAACACCGACGAATTCGAACATGCAGTTGGTGTGCCACTCGGTGATGACACCGCCCTTATCGACGCCATGCAGACTGTGCGGTCCAAATACAGGCTGTCGAACCTGCTGGTCACACGCGGTCCGCTCGGGATGTGCCTCATTGGCGAAGATGAGGAGCCCCGGTTTGTTCCGTCAATTGCGCGGGAAGTATACGATGTGTCAGGGGCGGGTGACACCGTCATTGCGACAATGGCGGTCGGCATCGCTTCCGGGCAGAGCTACCTGGACGCCGCGCGCTTGGCCAACGCCGCTGCCGGGGTTGTCGTCGGCAAACTCGGAACGCAACCAATCAACGCCCTCGAACTGAAGGCTGCGGTGGGAATGAACGGCGAAAGAATATCCGGAAGCATCAATCAAAAGACCCATTCGCTTACGGCTGCGACGGTTCAGGTCCAGGCATGGAAAGCACTGGATCAAAGAATCGTCTTCACCAACGGGTGTTTCGATTTGCTTCACCCGGGGCACATCCACCTACTGAACGAGGCCAAGAGGTGCGGGGATCGGTTAATCGTCGGCTTGAATTCCGACGAGTCGGTCCGGCGGCTCAAGGGAGCCAAGCGACCGATTTTAAGCGAAACGGACCGCGCCGCCATTTTAGGGGCGCTGGATTGCGTCGATTTGGTTATCATTTTCGAAGAAGACACGCCGATCGAACTCATTGAAAGCCTGGAACCGGATGTCCTGGTGAAAGGGT
This sequence comes from Desulfobacterales bacterium, assembly GCA_049666885.1. Lineage (GTDB taxonomy): Bacteria > Desulfobacterota > Desulfobacteria > Desulfobacterales > SG8-13 > JARFQH01. The sequence goes on along the minus strand of JBATHN010000413.1, from coordinate 7,735 downwards.
CGGATTACCGCCCGGAAAGTGTGGTCGGGAAAAAGTTTGTGGAGTCCTATGGCGGAAAAGTGCATCTGATCCCGGTGGTTGAAGGATACAGCACAACCCGCCTCGCGGAAATGGTATCGGAAAAAAACAGAGACCATGATCCCGAAAGCGTTCACAAGTAATTTTTACTTAAACGACAATTGAGGAACAATACATGGTCATACTCACTGGAGGAGCGGGGTTTATCGGCAGCAATACGTTGACGGCATTGAACCGTATTTATGGTGACGATATTTTACTCGTGGACAATGTCGCCAGAACCGCTAAATGGAAAAACCTGGTCGGTAAATCTTTCAGACAATACGTGCACAAAGCCCGTCTGCGGTCGTGGCTGGAACAAAACGACGACAGAGCAGTCGAAGCGGTTGTCCATCTCGGCGCTTGCACGGATACGATGGAAAGCGATTTTGACTATCTTTTCGAAAACAACGTTTCCTATTCTCAGGATATGTGGCATTTTTGTACAGAAAGGCAAATTCCCCTCATTTATGCGAGCAGCGCCGCCACATACGGCGACGGCAGGGATGGATTTTCCGATGCCCATGAAAAGACCAATATCTACAAGCCGATCAATCCCTACGGATATTCGAAGCATCTCTTTGATTTGTGGGCGCTGAAACAGCAGAAAACGCCTCCGCGTTGGTACGGAATAAAATTTTTCAACGTTTATGGCCCCTGCGAAAGTCATAAGGGACGCATGGCCAGCGTGGCTTATTTCGCCATTCCGCAGGCGCTGCAAAGCGGCAAGATCCAACTCTTCAAATCGTACCGGGAGGATTGTGCTGACGGCGAACAGAGAAGAGATTTTATTTACGTTCAGGACATCGTCGATCTGATCGCTTATTTCCTCGACGCATCTCCACCCAACGGTCTTTACAATGCCGGCACAGGGCGGAGCAGGAGTTTCAATGATCTCGCAAGTGCGATCTTCAGCGCATTGAATCTGCCGGAGAGAATCGAATACTTCGACATGCCGGATTCGATAAAAGACAGCTACCAGTATGTGACCGAAGCGGATATGAGCAAGCTGATGGCGACCGGCTGCCCATATGGTCCCCTATCTTTAGAGGAGGGAATTGATCAGTATGTGAGATGGCTGCATAGTGAAGGAAGCCGACCTCATTAATCAGCATCTGCTACTGCTCTTTCCGGCAGAATTTTCACCACCGTCCTCTTCATCTTCTGACGCTTGCCAGGCCGTTTGTAGGTCATCTCCACAATTTTCAACCGTCCCTGTGCAAACAGATCGATGCACTCCGGATAGAGGACCCATTCCAATTTCAATCCTTTTTCACGGACCGTATCCAGAGTGTCGCTTTTTTCGATCGGAAAGGCCTTCTGCCCGATAATCGGTCCCGTGTCTTCACCGTAATCGACAAAATGGACCGTGCAGCCGGCCACCTTACAGCCGAAGCGAAAGGCATCTCCGTAACCATCGGTTCCCGGAAAGGCCGGCAGCAAGGCGGGATGAATGTTCATAATTCGGGGATGTTCTGCATCGGTGTTGACCCGATCGATGAAATAAGGCGTAAGGGTTCGCATGTATCCGGCCAGTGCGAGCAAATCGACGTCATAGGGGGCCATGGCCTTTAACAATCGGGATTCGGCCGTCACGCGCGATTTCAGAAAGGCGGTCACCTTTTGCGGATCAACAAGCGGCGGGAAAAGGTTTTGTTTTTCCAACAGCTCGTTCAGGCTGACGTCGGGAGGCAACGCGATCTCGGACAGGGCATCGCGGGAGGACCGAATGATGGCCTGGTAGTCGATCACAAAAGTGGGGATATCATGCCGGCGACCCAGTTCGAGACCGGCCGCCTGCGGGTTGTCCGAGCCGATGAAGACCACCTCCCCGGCCAGTTCTCCCCCTTTGCAGGCGTCTATGATTGCCCGCAGGTTTGTACCGGTGCCAGAAATCAATGCACCAATTTTGATGGTGTTCGCCATTGGCGATCTCCTGTCCAGTGTCTATCCATAAACGGCATCTTTCGGCCCGGCCCGGTGTTCTCGCTCTTTGCAATCCTCGATCATGCCCAGGCGTGACCGCTACGTCTGCGGTTGTCCCGCTATAGGCGGGACTGCGGCTTTGACCGGGGCCGAAATCTACCATTTCTGGATGGACACTATATTTATAGGGGTGGTTTCCTTTGCAACGCCGTTACAACGCCCCTGATTTAGGGAACCTGAATACCGGCTTTTGATAAAATCATTGATGAGCATTATACTATGTACAACGAAACCAGATCTATTTCAAATTGTTACCATTAAAGCGCCGAAGGCCATCGGTCGTGGCGCACCGAACGGATTGCGATGTCGGAATAAGTTCCTGGATTGACTTATTTTGTAAAAGTTGACAACCATAGCGGCCATCACTATAATTGTGAAAATTTATTTCAGAAAGGATTATACATCATGGCTGAAGGTATGAAGGAGATAGAAGACGGAAATTTCGAAAGCGAGGTTTTGCAGTCGGATATGCCGGTACTGGTGGACTTCTGGGCGCCGTGGTGCGGCCCTTGCAAAGCGATCGCGCCCGTGGTCGAAGAGCTTTCCAAGAGTTTCGGTGACCAGATAAAATTTATGAAATGCAATGTCGACAACAGCCCCATCACCCCGGGAAAATATGGTATCAAGGCTATTCCGACCCTCATTCTCTTCAAGGGCGGTGACGTGGTCGACCAGATTACCGGCATGGTTGCCAAGTCAAAACTCGAAGATGTGATCAAAAAGGTCCTTTAGCCGTGCGGACACTGCGGTAGGTTGCCGAAACGTAAATCGGCCTGCGGGTTGATGTGACAAATACCTGAGATCGGTTGGAACCCATCGGCCGGCCCCATAATAGATAGCTCAAGATTTGTTCCCTTTGTTCAAGGGCGGCATCAACCGCTAATTAATTGTCACCCGGATTTCCCTGGGATGCGGTGACGGCGGGCGGTGTGTACGCAGTTGAAATCGATCAGCGAACCGTACCCCCGGTAAGAGAAAATGATTAGAATCAATTCAATGAAAACGGCTGTCAGCCTCTGCTTTATTTTCCTGTTCCTTTTTACCGGATGCTCTCTCTACAATTCCGTCCACGATTTTTTTTTCCAAGAAAAAGATGTCGAACCGGTGGAGGTACTGGTTCAAGATGGCATGGATGCTTTCGACAGCGGGAATTATAAATCGGCCCTCGAGTATTTTCAGAAGATCAAAGACTGGTATCCATTCAGCAAGTACGTCACCCTGGCGGAGTTGAAAATCGCAGATGCGCACTATCGCCTCGAAGAATACGAAGATGCCATCTTTGCGTATCAGGAGTTTGCCGACCTTCACCCCAACAACGAGGCGGTTCCCTATGTTCTTTACCAGATCGGCCGCTGCTATTTCGACCAGATGGATACGATCGATCGCGACCAAAGTGTTACCCGCAAGGCCTTGGAAAATTTCAGGCAACTTCAGAAACAATACCCCCAATCGCTTTATGCCGAAAAGGCGACCGATCACATCAACAAATGCTTGAAAAACCTCGCCGGCAACGAGTTTTACATCGCGATGTTCTATTACAAAAGCAAGCATTACGATGCCGCCCTGCAGCGCTTCAAATCGCTCATCACCAATTATCCGGATGTTGGTGTTCATCGCGTTGCCCTGCAGTATATCGCAAAGTGCGAGTCTTCACTTGCAAAGCAAGCTCAAGGCAATTAAAAAAGACTTTACAGATTCCTACCTTTACTGTAAAAATCCACTTTTAATTTTTCGGTATCAATTTTTCGGTGTTGGGGTTTGCTCGCGGCCCGAGCCGAAGGGGAGCCGAGTCACTATTCAAGAGAGGCGATTATGTCGAAAGCATGTGAAATATGTGGTAAAAAACCAATGGTGGGCAACAATGTGAGTCACGCCCACAACGTGAATAAACGCCGGTTCAACCCGAACCTGCAGCAAGTCAGGGCTAATGTAAACGGCAGGGTCAAAAAGATGACGGTCTGTACCAGCTGCATCAAATCAGGATGCATCGTCAAAGCGCCCTGAACTCTCCTTCAAACGTCTTTTGACGGTCAGCAATCCAGCTCACAGTGCCAGGCCGAGGTGGTGCAGGTGTTATAGGCTTTAAGATAAAGGTTTTGGCTGTGTTATCGGTCGTTGGCGTATTACAAGACAGCCGCCTCCCTCTGGCCATGCCCAAATCTTTATCATAAAGCCTATGATCAGCTGATGCGTTTAACCTCCAGCACCTGTTTTACCTTTTTAAGCGACGACATTACCCGGCTTAGGTGATCGGTATCTTCCACATCGATGGTGAACACGCTGTTCACGATCTTGTTTTCCTGGGTTTCAGTTTTGGCGTTCAGTATGTTGGCTTCATTCTTGCTGATGTTGCTGACGACGTCGGCCAGAAGCCCGACACGGTCGTGGGAACGGATGTAAATTTTCACCGGATAGGTATCTGACTTTTCAATGTTCCACTCCACTTCGATTTGTCGGTCGGGATTCATTTTCAGGGCGTTGACGCAGCCCGCACGGTGAACGGTCACGCCATAGCCGCGGGTGATGTAGCCGGTGATCGAATCTCCCGGCACCGGCTGGCAGCACTTGCCGAATCGAATCAGGATATCATCCACTCCCTTGACCACCACCCCGCCTTTGGGCTTTTTTTTGCGCACCCGCCCGATGAGCTTGTTAAAGACGGACTCTCGCTTTTCCTCGCTTTCGGCTTTTGCTGTAAAGCGCCGCACCACCTGCAGCGGTGTGATCTTGCCGTAGCCCACACTGGCAATCAAGTCTTCGACCGCTTTGAGCCCGAAGTGCTCCACCACCCGGTTCATTTCGTCGGTTTTGAGCAGTGCCGAAAAATTGAGCCGTTCCTTGCGAAAAGCTTTTTCGCACATTTCCCGTCCGAGGGATATGCTGCGGTCTTTTTCCTGGGTTTTGATCCATTGACGAATTTTTGAGCGGGCCTTTACCGTCTTGACATACTTCAGCCAGTCCTTGCTCGGCTGGTGGTTTTTTTGAGTGACGATCTCGATGACATCGCCGGTTTGCAGTTCGTACTGGAGCGGGACCATGCGGTCGTTGACCTTCGCTCCGACGCATTGGTCACCAACCTCCGAGTGGATCATATAGGCGAAATCGACAGGTGTCGCCCCCTTGGGAAGCGTCTTAATTTCCCCGCGGGGAGTGAATACATATACCTCGTCCGGGAAAAGGTCGATGCGCACGTTTTCCATGAATTCGCCCGGATCCCTGAAATTTTCCTGATTTTCGACCAACTCCTGGATCCAGGTGTACATTCGACTCACCCGTTCGTCGACCTGCTTGCCTTCCTTGTAGCCCCAGTGGGCGGCGATGCCCGATTTGGCAACCCGGTCCATTTCCCAGGTGCGGATTTGAACCTCCATCCGCTCGCCGTAGGGACCGAAAACCGTCGTGTGAAGCGACTGGTACATGTTGGGCTTCGGACGGCTGATATAGTCCTTGAATTTGATATCGATCGGTTTCCAGAGAGAATGAATCAAACCGAGGGTTTCGTAACAGTGGGGGATGGTGTCGAGGATGATCCTGAACGCGATGATGTCGTAGACGTCTTCGAAGGCCAGGTTCTGGTCCATCATTTTGTGGTAGATGCTGTAGTAATTTTTATTTCGACCCAGCACCTCGCACTTCAGGCCGGCTTCTTCCATCTTTTTCAAAATGTATTTCTTTACGGTTTCAACATATTTTTCGCGATCCGCCTGATCCTTGACGACCAGATTGCTGATCCGTTCGTACTCATCGGGCAGCATGAACTTGAAAGAGGCGTCTTCGAGCTCCTTCTTGATCCAATAGATGCCTAACCGGGCGGATATCGGAGCATAGATATCCATGGTTTCCCGGGCGATGTTGATTTTTTTCTTTTCGCTGTGGTGATACTGGAGGGTCCGCATGTTGTGCAGGCGATCCGCGAGCTTGATCAGTATGACACGGATGTCGTCGGCCATGGCGAGCAGCATTTTGCGGATGCTCTCAGCTTGACGGGCTTCGGAGTTGCTGAGGCGCAGCTTGCTCAGCTTGGTGACGCCGGAGACGATGTGAAGAACTTCAGGGCCGAAGATTTTCTCGATTTCTTCCGGTGTCGCCGCCGTATCCTCGAGAACATCGTGCAGAAGACCGGAGGTGACGCTGATGTCATCGAGGTTCATATCGGCGAGGATGCCGGACACCTCCAGCGGATGGGACAGGTAGGGTTCACCTGAGAGGCGCACCTGGCCCTCGTGGACACGCGCGGAGTAAATATAGGCCCGTTCGATCAGGCTGAGATCGGCCTCAGGGGAATATTCGGCAACCTTGTCGAGGATGTCGGTAATACGGATCATAGGCGATGAATATAATGGTTTCTCTTTAACAACCCATCTCCGCATCTTGCGGATAAGTTACGATCAAAGCTCTAAACCCGCAACGTATTCCGAATTCAATAGGCTTTGGCAAAGACGACCCTTTGCGGTGACGGCTTACCGCAAGCGATACATCCACCCGGACCCGTGTCCTCCTGCAGTGCGCCCGGCAGGGGGATACAGCGGATGGTCACGCCGAGATCCTCCTTTATGGCTGTTTCACACGTTGCGTCACCGCACCAGTGCGAGAGTGCGAACCCGCCGTGAATTTCGGGTTTTTCTTTGTCTGCAGGGGTAAAATAATCATAAAATGACTTTTTTTCATCGATCACTGTCGTATGGGTCTTTTGGAAAGCCAGCGCGCGATCGAAAAGCGCGTGTTGAATGTTGTCGAGGATATCGGTGATTTCGGCGACGAACCGGTCGCGATTGACGGAGACTTTTTCGCGGTGATCCCGGTCCCGGCGACCGACGAAAACGGATTCTGCGGCGATGTCCCGGGGGCCGATTTCGACCCGTAGCGGAATGCCTTTCTTGATCCATTCCCATCCTCTGGCACCGCCGATATCACGCGTGTCGATTTCCACCTCGATCGATCGCCGACCGTAGTGCTTCTCTTTCAGTGCCGCGGCCAACCTGTCTACATACGGCATCACCAGGGCGCTTTCCTCTGTATTCCGCACGATCGGCAGCAAAACGACATGTGCCGGCGCGACCCGAGGCGGCAGGAGGATTCCATTGTCGTCGCCGTGGGTCATGATCAGGCCGCCGATCAGTCGCGTTGACGCACCCCAGGAAGTTGTCCAGGCGAACTGCTCCTGTTCGTTGGCATCCTGATACCGGATGCCCGAAGCCCGGGCAAAATTTTGACCGAGAAAGTGAGACGTGCCGGCTTGCAAAGCACGACGATCCTGCATCATCGCTTCGATGCACAGCGTGTCCACCGCACCTGGAAATCTTTCCAAAGCCGTCTTACAGCCCTTGATGACCGGAATGGCAAGGTGCTTTTCGACGAGTTCGGCGTAGACGTCAAGCATCATACGGGTCCTTGCGAGGGCTTCTTCCTCGGTTGCGTGCGCCGTGTGCCCCTCCTGCCACAAGAATTCACTGGTTCTCAAAAATACTCTGGTCCGCATTTCCCAGCGAACGACATTGGCCCATTGGTTGATGAGAATGGGCAGGTCCCGGTAGCTGTTGATCCACTTCGAAAAGGAGTCACCGATGATCGTTTCCGATGTCGGTCTCACGACAAGGGGTTCCGTAAGGGAGCCGGCCGGCACGAGGCCCCCTTCCGGCCCTTTTTCGAGACGGTGGTGTGTGACAACGGCACATTCCTTGGCGAACCCCTC
>JBATHN010000412.1:0-2404 GCA_049666885.1 Desulfobacterales bacterium | reverse complement strand
GATCGGCGTCATCATATCCGACCAAGACGGATATATCATCTACATCAACGACACCTATGCTCGGTTTCTGAACATCGATCCGGCGGCCCAAATCGGCAAACATGCCACCGAGGTGGTGGCGAACTCCCGGCTCCACATCGTGGCCAAGACCGGAATCGCCGAAGTCAACTATCCGCACGAATTTAAAGACATCGGCTTCCTGGTCCATCGCATCCCCATCCGAGAAGACGGCAAGATCATCGCCGTCCTGGGTCTGGTCCTCTTCGACAGTGCCCAAACGGCAAGCCGACTGGCGGAGAAGCTCTCGCATCTGGAGTCAAAATTGAGGCATGCCGAAAACGAGCTGGCCTCCCTGCGATCGGCTCGCTACACCTTTGACAGCATCGTGGGTGTCAGCCAAGAAATGACCACTTTAAAAAAGGAAGCCCGTAGAGCTGCCGGCGGCAATTTCCCGATACTGATTTCAGGCGACAGCGGAACCGGCAAGGAGTTGTTCGCCCAAGCCATTCATCATGCGAGCCCTCGGAAACCGTATCCTTTTGTGCGAATCAACTGTGCTGCTATTCCTGAAAATTTACTCGAATCGGAACTTTTCGGATACGAGAAGGGCGCATTTACCGGCGCCGGTGCCGGCGGGAAACCCGGAAAGTTTGAGTTGGCCCATCACGGTACGATATTTCTGGATGAAATCGGGGAACTGCCGCTGGAGATGCAACCGAAGCTGCTGCGCGTTCTGGAGGAAAAAGAGTTTGACCGTGTGGGAGGTACGCGCCTCATTCGTTCCGACTTCCGCCTGATCGCCGCCACCAACCAGAATCTCGAAGAAATGGTCACCGCCGGTAAATTCCGCAGGGACCTATTTTATCGCCTCAATGTGTTTAGACTTCATATCCCTCCTTTACGAGAACGCAGAACCGACATCATCCCTCTTGCAACGCATATTCTTCTCAACCTCTCGCAGGAAGCCGGAATGGGAGACATAGCGCTGTCCGGGTCGGCTCAAAAAGCGCTGAAGAAGCACGACTGGCCTGGCAATGTGAGAGAGCTGTCGAATGTGCTGGAGAGGGCCCTGTCAACCCTCGACGGTCACACGATCGATATGTGCGATCTCCCTTTCTATCTGCACCGCGTCCGGCTGAAACCGCGCGACGTCAGCAACCGGGGACTTAAGTCGATCCATACCCAGACTGAAACAGAAGCCATCCGCTTTGCCCTGGCCGAGAACAACTATAACAAAACCAAGACGGCAAAAATGCTCGGCATCAATCGCACCTTGCTATATAAGAAGATGAGTCGATACAACATTGCGCTTGAACCGGAATAAACCTTATAGTTGCATAAACAACACCGTGATGTTTTGGTAAAACGGCTTAAAAAAAGGCTTTGCCACAAATCATAGGCTTCAATTAAAACACAACCCGTGGTTATCCCCAGTGATAGTGGCTTTTTTCACCGTGTTGTTTACCCTCCGGGAAGGCCGAGAATACCCCATCTCCTTTGTTGTCAACGGTTCGCAGTAAATGACTACGGCTTCACCCTTGACGTCGCGGAGCTGGAGTATTCTCGGCTTTTGCAACGTTAAGGTAAACACCCCGATCGAGTGGCATGCCCCGTCCGAATCGATATCGAGCCGAGTGAGCGACTGATGCCGCTTACAACTTACTTAGGGCTCACAGCGGTTCAAAAGCAAGGTATGTCCTTTTGTCTCCTCGTTGCACATATTTAACCTTGAGCGGCATCCCCACGGTAATCTCTTCGGGTTTCTTCGGATCGATCCCTTCGAGACGGGCGTCCACACGGGCACCCTCATCGAGTTCTATGACGGCCGAGCAGTAAGGGTTATCCCGGTTGTAACCTTCGGCAATCATGGCAGCCGGACCGATGGCAATGCAGGTGAAGGCCACCAACTTTCCCTTCCCCGACATCTCGACCCAATCCATCTGCGACCCGTGGCAACCGTGGCAGATCGGTCGCGGCGGGACGGAAAGCTTGCCGCATTGCCCGCAGCGTGACCCCATCAATTTGCTTTCGGTTAAAAACGATTCAAAAGATATATCGCTGAATGGCCGATTTTCCAAGGGCCTACCTCCTTTCCAGGATGGTAAAGGTACAGGTTCCGCCGGTACCGCCCAGGTTGTGGGCCCCGCCGATGTGCAGATCCTTGATGGGCACCTGGCGCTTTCCGGCCATGCCCCTGAGCTGGGTCCACACCTCGTAGAGCTGGGAGACGCCGGTAGCCCCGACTGGATGCCCCTTGCACTTCAAGCCGCCAGAGGTGTTGATCGGTTTGGGTCCGTCGAGGCGGGTGGCGCCATCGGCAACGGCTTTGTACCCGGTACCGGGCTTGAAAAAACCAAGGTCTTCAATGTGAAGCAGCTCGGCAATCGAGAAACAGTCATGCACC
>JBATHN010000411.1:0-3601 GCA_049666885.1 Desulfobacterales bacterium | reverse complement strand
GTCCGCATCCGGATCGAAGTCGATTCGGCCGCGCAACCGCCATTGGTCGTAGACGGATTTGAATTTTTCTCCGATGGCGGCAATATCCTGCGGTGCCACCGTGTAACCGAATCGCCCTTCGACAATCGCGCGCTTCAGCGGTCCCTCGGGAACCAGTGCGAAAATCGGCCTTTGGGCACCGACGTATTCGAAAAATTTTCCCGTCATGGTCTGACTGCCGCCTTCGTCCCCTGATATGTTGACGATCAGCAGCAGCAGTTCGGAATCAACCTGCAGCTTCAGGCACTTTTCATACGGCTGGAATCCGGTGATTTCTATGGGAAGGTCATTTGAATAACGCCGGAACAACGATAGAGTAACCGGATTGTAATGCCCGACGAAACGGATCAAGAGATCATCGGCTTTAATTTGGTTCTCTTTTACCAAGCCCTGAAGCGCCGTCAAAAAGAACTCCGGCGTCTGCCTACCCATGAATGACCCCGTATAGGTGATGGTGAGGTTGGTTCTATCACCGGAGTTCGATTCGATTCGACTGAAGTCGTCTTCGTCGAATCCATTCATGATAACATGTATTTTAGTCTCGATGGCCATGGCTGCGTGACGAGTGACAATCGACTCCTTCATTGGACCCGATACGACGACGATGGCGTCGGCAGACCGGTAAAACGATCGTTCATAAAACTGCTCGATCGCCAACTGAAAACGGCCGAGACGAGATGACGGCCGGTTTGGATCATCAACCATAGCATCTCGCAGATCCATGATCCAGGGGACGCCAAGATTCTTTTTCAAAAACCGGCCGAACAGATGAACGCTGTGCGGCGGAGAGGTGGTATATATGCAATCGACGTTTTCCTCATGCGCCGTTTCGAGAAGATCGTCCCGGCATTCGAAATACCAGGCACTAAAGAAGTCGAGAAACCAGATGTACTTCAACGCCAGCAGGTAATAGTATGGGTGTCGGCTACGATTCTGCTCGTATCGCAACCGGTAATAGCGTGCAAGCCGGCGGATCCCGCAACGGTAAACCCGGATGGCGCGAAAAAAAGGCTGATTCAACAAGTTGTGATCATAAGCTTTCCAGGAGGCAATCTTGGGGCAAAATACGATAGGTTCGATTCCACATGTGGGCAAGTATTTTGCAAACTTCAGGGGCCTCTGAGTGCCGGCTCCAGAGATGGGCGGAAACATGTATGAGACAATCAATATTTTTTTCATATTTAGAAGCGTTTGCGCCCAAAATCGTTTTATGGGATGCGAGGGTTAATCTGTTCCTTCACCCTGATGAAAGTTAAAATTTATTTTATCATAACGCATTTCAAATGCAAATGGATTGATCTGCACTGCGAATAAGAGTATTCAAACAACCTCTGATGCATCATCAACCTGTCAGGTAAACATCTATCGTCTTTATTCGGAAGGGGAATGCGTTTGAAGATATTGGTCCTTTCAAAAAGGCAGTATATGCTCAAAGATCTAATCGACGACCGTTTCGGACGTTTTCGCGAAATTCCGCTGGAGCTGGCCCGAATGGGTCACCGGGTCACTGGGCTTTGTCTGAGCTACCGCCCGCGGACTGAAGGTTGGATATCCGATGGGCCGGTCCACTGGAAGAGCATCAACGCCGGCCGGTTCAAATTGGTCGGACTCGCTCGTTTCATTGCCAAGGCCCGAAGAATGGCCGAGGATGCCGACATCATCTGGGCCTGCTCGGATTCATTTTATGGAGTAATCGCCTGTATTTTACGTAAAATCAATGGTTTTTCGGTTGTTTTTGATATTTACGACAATTTCGATTATTTTTTAGCCGCGAGATTACCTCTCGGTAGGCAACTCTATCACTGGGCACTGAGACAATCCGATGCGGTCACTTGCCTGAGCGACGCATTTGCCCGGCATCTGAAGTCTCGGCTTGCGCCTCATCAAAAGGTATATCCATTAGAATTTGCAGTAAGAAGCGATTTTTTTCATCCCCTACCGCAAAGTATTGCCAGGGGAAAAATGGGATTGCCTTTGGGTGTTAAAATTATCGGCACCGCCGGAGCCTTGTCAAAAAAACGAGAAACACCTCTCCTGCTTGAGGCCTTTGAATCCTTGCGCAAACGGCATCCAGACCTTCACTTGGCCCTTGCTGGACCTCGTGATTTTCATATACCCAAGGATCCACGAATTCACGATTTTGGTATTTTGGAATTTCAAGAGGTTCCATTCCTGGTCAATTGCTTAGATGTCGCTGTGGTTTGCTACGCTGACGATGAATTTGGTAAGTTCTGCTTTCCGCAAAAAACAAGGGAATTCATGGCTTGCGATGTACCTGTGATCGCTGCAGATGTCGGCAGTCTGAAGGACATTTTCAGCGGAAACCGGGAGTGGCTCTACAAGCCTGGCGATTATTCATCTTTGGCAGGTACAATTGAAAAACGGTTAACGGATAACCGGACGGCATATCCGACCTGTCCTGAATGGCCGGATCTCGCATTGCGTTTAGAGAGAGTTTTAATCGATACCATTCGTGGAAAAAAACAATGATTTTTCCATCGAAAACCAATGAAGATGCGGGGACACTTTGACCTATATCCCAATATTATACTTAAATATACACCACAACGCCCGCATCCCATCGCGCCAGTTTATCTTCTTACCCTCGTCATAGGTCCGCCCATAATAACTGATCGGAACCTCGTATATTCGCAGATTTTTTTTCGCTATCTTGGCCGTAATCTCGGGTTCGAATCCGAAGCGGTTTTCTTGTATTGTAATTCCTTCCAGCGCCTGACGGGTAAACGCTTTGTAGCAGGTTTCCATATCAGTGAGATTTATGTTGGTGAAGACATTGGAAAGCAGCGTGAGGAAACGGTTACCGACATAGTGCCAGAAGTAGAGGACACGGTGCTCTCCATGGCCGGCAAGCCGCGACCCGTAAACGACATCGGCCTTACCTGACATAATTGGATTGAGCAGGACCTGAAATTCGTTTGGGTCGTATTCCATATCCGCATCCTGAACCACGACGACATCCCCTGTCGCAGCAGAAAATCCTGTTTGAAGGGCCCTGCCCTTTCCGTAGTTGCGATCGTGATAGCAGATCTTTATCGCCTTGTTTTTAGTATCTTCTAAAATTTGGCGTGTACCGTCCGTGGAGCCGTCGTCAACAACGATGATTTCCTTCCGAAAGGGAGCGAATGTGACGCGATCAAGAACTTCACTGATCGTTCCAGCCTCGTTATAGACCGGGATGACGACGCTGAGCAAGAACTGGTCCTTGGATATTTTACTTTCACTCATGGCTTTGCCGCCACATCTCTCGAAAGCTTGTCGTTAAAAATATTGAAGCCCAGACCGCACAGAGGTAAAGCTCCGGCCTCAGCGGCACCGAGTATCTCGGCCAAGGCGCAAATATTGTGTAAAGCGCCGTAAAATAGAAGCATATTGAGAGCGGTAATACCGGTAAATCATGAAGGACACCGGCCTTGTTTCGGGAATAGAGCCAGCGAAAATAGGCTGCCGGCAAAGTCAAAACCGCCAATAACAGAATTAAGGGATGAATAAATTTCATGATTCCCTTGATCACGCGGCCGAGAAAGGAGACTTCGAAAAGACT
>JBATHN010000410.1:0-2883 GCA_049666885.1 Desulfobacterales bacterium | reverse complement strand
GTGCGACGGTGGTGCTTGGAGACCAAGAAAAATCATCCCATCAAATCGCTCTGGCTGATGACCATTCTTTGTATAGAAAATCCCGGTGACGGGTTGGATAAAGTGGAACTGCTCGATCTGCTGTCGAAAAATGATAGGAGTCATCATATTCCGAAAGATCTGAAAAACAGTTATGGCAATTTCGGTTATAAATTTACACTGGCAAGGAGCTTCGATGAGGTCGCCGAGACGCTCTTAACCAATCGTTGGGTCAGGAAAGACAGGTCCTACAAATACCATCTGACGGCCGAAGGACGTAAAGCCCTCATTTCGATGGCCGGCGGTCTGAAGAAAGATCACGTCACTGTTGCTGCCTACGGAAAAGTGCGCCTTTCCGACCTACGGGCACATATAACGAACCGCCCTTCCATTTGAAATTTCATCAACCCATTTTAAAATCATCTGTTTTTATCTTGAAAATCATCTTTTAGACGATTTTCAAAGAGGAACCGTTTCATATATAGGGGGGTATGTTTTTAGTTTGTTGAATCCTTGGTTTCATCAACTGGGCCATCACCTGTTTGGGATTTGCCCACAACAGTAAACGACTGGATAATAAATTATAACCCAAAGCAAGGGAGGCTGAGTATGGCTGAATTGACTCCAATCGAAAGAGTAACGCGCTTTTTTAATCGTGAGCCCGTTGACAAGATGCCGTTTTTTACGGGTATGGGGATGGTCCTTCTTCCCGCTATCAAAAAACTGGGGTACAATTTTCCCTCCATTCACAGAGAATCTGCCGAGAAGCTTGCGTGGGCCGGCATCGAATCCGCGCGAATGTTCAATCTGGATTCGATCGTGATTCCTTTTGACATGTGCTGGGAATCGGAAGCCTTGGGTAACAAGATCAGCCTATATGAAGACTCGGAGGATATTCTGTACCCAACCATTCCGGAAAAAAACTGGACCGAATTGGATCAGGTGGAAATTGCCCAGGAGCAGATCGACAGTATCATCGAGACATACCCCATGACGTTGATTCCGGAAGCCATAAAGATTTGCAAGAAGGAAGCTCCGGAACTGCCTGTCGGCGCTTGGCAGTTGGGCCCGTTCACCCAGTGCGGCCAGACCATTGAATTGGACAAGGTTCTGAAGGGCGTTTTCAAGCAGAAAGACAAGGTGAGTGAAATTCTTGACAAATTTACCGACATGATTATCGAGATCGGCAAAGGGCTTCAGGCAGCCGGCGCCGATTTTATTACCCTCCGCGAACCCGGTGTGGCGGCCGATCTTCTCAGTCCCAAGACGTTCAAAGATGTCATCAAGCCCCGCTTGACAAGGATTCTGGCTGGCTGGAAATCGCCCAAAGTGCTGCACATCTGCGGCTCCACGGATCCGCTGGTGGAAATGATGTGGGAATGTGTGACCGATTCAGGTGGACAGGCAGTCAGTTTTGACATCAAAAACAACCTGCTGGAATCTCGGAAAAAACTGGGTAACGATGCCATTATCCTCGGCAATTTCGACGTGTTCGGCCTGCCCTGTGCGGAGGAAACCACTGTTGAAATGGCCGTTGAAGGGATAAAGACCAATATAGACGGTTTGGTGGATGCGGTCTGGCCGGGCTGCGATCTGTGGCCGGACATCAAAGAGGCAAATTTCCGTGCCATGGAAAAAACCGCCCGTGAGTATAAGTCTGGACCGACACCGGCCGTGGGAAGGATATAACTTACAGTCGACCGACAGGCGATATAACCGCTTAACTGGAAGAATCGGTATAGGTATTCATTCATTAAACAACATGGTAAAGGAGACCTTAAATGGCAACTAAAGAAGAACTTTTGGGTCGGTTGAAGAACGGCGTAATCGAATATGAAGAGGATACTGTCAAGGAAGCCTCCCAGCAATGGTTGGACGACGGGTACGTCGCGCTCGATGGGATTATGGACGGTTTGGCTGCCGGTATGGAGGTCGTGGGCGAACTCTATGAAAAACACGAATACTTTGTGCCCGAGGTCTTGATGTGCGCCGATGCTCTCTATGGGGGGCTGGATATTCTGAGGCCCCATGTGCCGAAACAAAAAGATGGTGTCAACGCTCAGGTGGTGATCGGCAGCATCCAGGGTGATGTGCATGATATTGGCAAAAACCTGGTCAAAATGATGTTCGACGTGGCCGGTTGGGAAGTTCACGATCTGGGCCGTGACGTTCCACTGGAAAGTTTTGTGGAAGAGCAGCTCCGAACGGATTCAGAGGTTGTGGCCATGTCCGCCATGATGACCACCACGATGTTGGGCATGAAGAAGGTCATCGCCATGATCAAAGAGAAAAATCCCAATGTAGGGATCATGTTGGGCGGCGCCCCGGTGACCAAGGATGTGGCCAACCTTTTCGGTGCCGACGGTTATGCCGAGTCCGCCGGAAACGCCGTATCCGAGGGCATCAAAATGATCGGCCGGCTGCGTGAATTGCAGAAGAAGGACGCGTAAAGGCCGTTTAAATTCGAAACACCGGGCTGAGAAATCTGCGCCATTTTTTTCGGCCCGGATGGTCCTTTAAAATCGAATCGGCAGCAAGTGGATCCCATTGAACCTCTTTGTGACGCAGAAGATACGGGTGCAATTCCCTGCGGACTAATATTCGGATAAGGAGCAGTGCGAATGGATTCTGATAAGGCGATGGTGATATTTCAGCCTTCCGGGCGCAGGGGTGAAGTGCCCAAAGGCGTTAACCTCATAGAAGCCTCACGGCTTTTGGGCGTCGACATCGAGGCCCTGTGCGGCGAAAAAAAGGTTTGCGGCAAGTGTATCGTAAGAATCGAGGAGGGACATTTTGAAAAGTACGGCGTCACTTCGAGCATGAACAACGTGAGCGCCTGGCAGGAAGAAGAAGAAAAGTTCATTA
>JBATHN010000409.1:0-1697 GCA_049666885.1 Desulfobacterales bacterium | reverse complement strand
TGGACGACATCGGGGTCGATCCCTCCGAACTGGGGCTTCTGACCTCTGCCTATTTCATTACCTTTGCCGCTGCTCAACTGCCGCTGGGCGTATTGCTCGACCGGTTCGGTCCCCGCAAGATCGAAGCTTTCTTGTTATTATTTGCCGGAATCGGTGCTTGGGTGTTCGCCGAAGCCGAGACACTCACGGGTCTGGTTGCCGGCCGTGCACTGATCGGTTTCGGCGTGTCCGCCTGCCTGATGGCCGCCTTCAAGGCTTACGTGATCTGGTATCCGCGGGAGCAGCTGCCGTTGATAAACGGGTATCAGATGGCGGCCGGCGGCTTGGGTGCTCTGGCCGCTACGGCTCCTGTCGAGGCGGCCCTGGCCGTCACGGACTGGCGCGGGGTGTTTATGGCTTTGGCGGTATTGACCTTGGTGATTGCGGCCCTCGTTTTCTTCATGGTACCCGAACGGGCCGTTGCCGGTCGGGAACTGCGTTTCGGAGAGCAGGTCCGGGGGATCAAGAGCGTGTTTTCAAGCCTGGCCTTCTGGCGGATCGCACCCTGGACGACTCTTTCTCAGGCCACCTTTTTATCGATCCAGGGCCTGTGGGCCGGACCCTGGCTTCGGGATGTGGCCGGCTTCGACCGCGATCAGGTGGCCGGCACCCTTTCGCTGGTGGCCGTCGCCATGGTGTCCGGTTTCATTTTATTGGGAACCGCAGCCGAGCGCCTGAGCCGCAAAGGGGTCCGTCCCCTTGTCGTCGCTGCAACCGGAATGGCGATTTTCATGAGCATATTGCTGCTCATCATTTTGGAGATCAAGTCGACCGCCATGGTGCTGTGGGCTCTTTTCGGTTTTTTCGGCACCGCCGGCATTCTGCCATACGCGGTTCTGTCTCAGAGTTTTCCCCCGCAGTTGTCGGGACGGGTCAACACCGCTGTGAACCTGCTGGTGTTCGTGACGGCCTTCATGGCCCAGTGGGGGATCGGATCGGTTATCG
Source organism: Desulfobacterales bacterium (assembly GCA_049666885.1). Classification (GTDB taxonomy): domain Bacteria; phylum Desulfobacterota; class Desulfobacteria; order Desulfobacterales; family SG8-13; genus JARFQH01. The sequence continues at coordinate 713 of JBATHN010000409.1, read as the reverse complement.
AGCTGTGGCCGACCTCGATAGGAGGGGGATATGCGCCGGCCGGCTACCGGGCGGCTTTCAGCATCATGCTAGCCGCCCAAATGCTCACGTTTCTGTGGTTTATCGCCGCGAGCGGCCTGCTGCGCCGCCGGGGGACGCGTGGGCAATAGTGTCTTGCCACACATAAATTGTCTTATCCATCGGCAGTGTTGGTTTAGGTTTCAGATTTCAGGGCTTGCCCGCCCGCCTAAAATAATGCCAAATACCAAAATACAAGCACCATAATACAAATAAATTCCAAATTACAATATCCAATGACCCAAACAGGTTTGACATTTTGAATTTTGGTCATTGTGATTTGTTTGTTATTTGTTAATTGCGATGCGGTCATTGCCGCGCCGAGGTATCACGCCCCCTTTGTTCGCCGGGGTGCCGAGGCGTCAGCACACCGGTTGATTGATTGTGGTGTCCGTGGCCGCTTGACGATCAGGCGCTTGCCTGCATTCCCAACGCATACGCCTCCATCTCTTCGGGTCCGACCATGATTTTCTCCATTTCTCCCGTAAAATCGGATCGAGACGGATTTGTTTTCCAGTTGTTCCAATCCTCTATACTGTGCCACATGGAAACGACCACGATTCGGTGTGGGTCACGAAGGTCTGTCAACGTTTCCGACGAGATGTAGCCCTTCATGCCCATTGCACTGTAGCGGGCGCGGTTGAGCAGTTGGGACG
>JBATHN010000408.1:0-1687 GCA_049666885.1 Desulfobacterales bacterium | reverse complement strand
TCTTGTCATCCCTTATGGTCAACGCTTGTTCCGGGACGATGGTGGCCTCCGGCACTCGGGCCAATACCACTGCGGCCACGATGAACATGCCGGGTTTGAGACGATGCTGCGGGTTGTCAATCATCATTTCGATCCGCGCCTGGCGAGTGGATTTGCGGAAAACGGGGGCAATGCGATCGATGCGGCCGGTAAACTCTTCGCCCGGATAGGCGTCCGTTGTCAACGAAACGAGCTGCCCGGGTTTTAGCAGAGCGTAGTCTCTCTCGGTAACGAAAACCACCCCGACAATGGGATGGAGTTCGACGATCATGAGCAGGGGCGCGTTGGCGGCCACGGTCTGGCCTTCGTCTACATAACGTTCGGCGACGACGCGCTGCTCGTCTCCGCCGGCCCAGCCCGCCGTTACCTTGGTGTAGCCGAGTCGGATATTGGCGGTTTCCAGCGAGGATGCGGCCTTGGTTACCTGGGCCGCAGCGACTTTCAGTTGAGCCTGCTTTGCCAGTTGATCCTGCTGCGCTGCATCGAATTCAGAATCGGATGCGATGCCGCGCTTCAAAAGTGACTGGGTGCGGTTAAACTCGCGATTGGCATTTGCCAGGGCGCTCTCGGCCTCGGACAGGTTGGCCCTGGCCACTTCCAGATCGGCCTGGGCCTGGGCGACGGCCTGGATATACTCGTCATTGTCCAGCTCGGCCACAATCTGCCCGCGCTTTACCGTATCGGCGATATTCACCATCACGCGCTCCACGCGGCCGCTGACTTTCGGCGCGACAACAAACTCGGCCAGGGCTTCCAGCTCACCGCTGAATGTCCGCTGCAGCGCGATCGGCCCGTGCTGAATCTGAGTCACTTCCACCGGTACCGGTCGTACGGTCTTAGCGCTTTTGCTCGAGCCGGTCCGTTCCCGGAAATGACCGAAAATTACCCAGCCAGTTACCGTCGCCGTTCCAATCAGAAGGGCCATCAGAATAAAAATTTTGGGGGTGCTCAATTTCATGTTAAATTGCCTTTTCCCTTGTTATCAAAATGGGCCCTTTCTAAAAATATGGGTGATGGCCCGACAGAGGGACCATTGTGCATTTTTAGAGCTCATATTACAACGGAAATTGATTGATGAAAGAATCCGTATGGCGGCCCGTCAGTGCTGTTTCCCTATTTTTCAAGTCTATATAGATGCATCATATGATCAAGTGTGTTATCGGTTGCAATGGTGAAGCAAAAAGCTGTAAAGTTTATCAACGGCTTTAAAAACACTTACAAAAACTTATTAAATGTCCGCCATCGGTCGACATCGGGCTTCGCGAGGATCAGATTTGATGGTTGCAAGATGGTGTCACCGCCTGCTGGGATTCCTTGCCATGTACGGGTTATTGCTCGTACCGGCGTCCTGCACGTTGGTCGAAAAAAGGATCGACCGCACGGCGGGGGGGGCGAATGCGCCAGCCGATATAGTGGTGCAAATGGGCTCGGCGTCTGCCACGCAGCCCGAGACGATTGCAGCGCGAACAATGCCGCCGGGGCCCTTGCAACTCACCGTCACCGAAGCGATTTTGCTTTGCCTCGAGAACAACCGCGAGCTTGATGTGCAAAGATTGAATCCTTCGATTCGACAAACCTTTGAGGACCAGGAAAGAGCCGTTTTTGATCCGGAAACAGACGCGGAAGTCTCCGCCGGCAGGGTCAAAGG
>JBATHN010000407.1:0-7369 GCA_049666885.1 Desulfobacterales bacterium | reverse complement strand
GTATTTTTGTTAGATGTGCTTAATTGATTTCGGTGATGGGCAAGGGCCTGCCGTAGAAAAAGCCCTGAGCGAAATTAAAACCAAGCTGTCGGCATGTTTCAGCCTCATCAGAGCATTCAATCCCTTCTGCGATAGTGGCAATGCCAAGGTCCTGTGTTGCTTTGACAAAGGTTGAAACCATTTGATGCAATCGACACGGGGCGAGGTGAATTTGACGGATTAAGGATATGTCGAACTTAAGAAAATCCGGGGGGGCCTTTGCAAGCTCTACCAGGCGAGTTTGCCCAACGCCGAAGTCATCGAAGGCGAGATCCATGTTTAGCTTTCCCAAACCATTGCGGAGCCGCGACATCTCATTGGTGTCCGTGGTCGCCTTTTCATTGATTTCGAGTACAATTTTGTTCAAGGGGGCCATATCATGAATCCTCTCCATTGATTCCAGGAGAACATCCATCTGGTCAACTTCAAACGGGGTAGAATTGACGAACAAAATAGGGAAACCCGGCAGGTTTCTCCCGATGTCCACTCCTGCTTCACGGAAAAGGGCGCTAAGGTCAGAGGCACACCCTATCCACTGTGCCATATCGAGAAGTTCAGACGGGTTTGACGGCAGGTCTTCGTCAGCAACTCGGCCAAGAATCTCGTATCCTACTACCGTCATATCTGAGAACCTTAAGACCGGTTGGAAATGAGGGACCACGTTTCGTTCACGAAGCAACGCCCGCAATTTTGGCTCAAGAGAGGCCAAGCAGTTGAGGTCTTCGGAAATATCCATGGAATAGGTTTCTTCCGCCATGGCGGTGGTATTCGAATTGACGCTTTTTAAGCAAAATTTGAAGTTCCCGATGGAAATGGTGTCGCCCGGTTCGAGCAATTCCGCCTGTTTGATCTCCTTTTGATTCACGAAAGTGCCGTTGGTGCTCTCAAAGTCGCGAATCCAAAGATGATCACCGCTCTTGCGAATCTCGGAATGATGTCTGGAGATCCGTTTGTCGGTTAACTTAAGGTTGCAATCCTCATCGCGGCCGATAATAAAGGGGAGTGGCTCGACGGCAACCATCCATTCCCTGTTTGCGTCCGCCACAGCCTCTAAATACCATCGAATTTGCCCTTCAGAGTATTTGCTACTTATCTGCATGCACATCTCTCGACATTTTCTGCGCCAAACCAAACAATGGTGTATAAAGTTACGGAAATCAGCATTTTATAACTTTGAACCTGAGACCTGCAATCAACCAGTTTTGACAGGAATTATATCATATCTACCTGAAAAATCCACCAATTCAGAATTTCTGTCGTATTTACCACCATTTAATCTGTTTCTAATCAATCGTTTCATCGTAAGCGTTCACAGGGCACCGCATCTGCTAGGCACTTGAAGTACAAAAGTACGTCTGCGCACCCGACGCCTTGCATCTGCGGCACCCTTTAAACGCTTACAATTAGGTGGTTTGAAGCGCATCGGACTTTGCAACCCTGTGAACGGTTACGTTTCATCAGTTAAAGGTATATAGGCTTTAAGATAAAGTTTTTGGCAAGGCCAGAGGGAGAAGGCTGTATTGAAATACGCCGACGACCGATAACGCAGTCCAAAACCTTTATCTTAAAGCCTATAGTTGAGAACCTTGGATTCTACACCGAAAGCGCACCCGCTGGGCCGGCATTGACCGCGGCGTTCAATCCGCGCCTGTCAATCGGTTGCCATCCAGGACTTCCCGGACGGTTTGTGCCAGCTGGTCCAACGTCAGCGGTTTGAGAACAAAAGCCTTGATGCCTATTTTGTGTGCTCTTGCGGCATCAATTTTCTCACTGTAGCCGGTACACAGAATTACGGGTATATCGGACCGGATCTTGATCAATTGCCCGGAAAGGTTGTCACCGGTCATATCCGGCATGGTCATATCGGTCAGGACCATATCGAATTGTTCCGGTTTTTCCCGAAAAATAGCCAGGGCTTCAAGGCCGCTGGTCGCTGTGACGACCTGATAGCCGAGATGCTGCAACATGTCCCTGCCGACGATAACCAGTTCGTCTTCGTCATCAATCAACAGGATTCGCTCGCAGCCTCTGGGCAGAAGATGGGACGGCGTTCTTTGACTCGGGTGCTGTACCGCAGTCGCCTGGGGAAGGTAGACATGAAAAGCACTTCCAGAGTCCGGCGCACTCTCGACGAGAATTGTCCCGCCGTGGTTTTTCACGATTCCATGCACCGTGGCCAATCCCAATCCGGTACCGACACCTTTTTCTTTTGTGGTAAAGTAAGGGTCGAATATCCGCTTTACGATTTCCGGCACCATGCCATGCCCGGTGTCCTTTATGGTGAGTTTGGCATAAGACCCCGACGGCAGATCAAGGTCGCGATGGCCTGAATCCGATGTTGACGGAAGGGTGACATCACTCAGATCAATCGTTAAAACGCCCCCGTTTTCTTCCATGGCATGCTTGGCATTGGTGCAAAGATTCATCATAATTTGATGCATCTGGGTTGGAGCGATCAGCACAGCTCGGTTGCTATCGATATGGGCTTGTATCTGGATGGTGCTGGGCAAGGTCGAGCGTAAAAGCTTCAGTGCCTCCTTGATGATCAGCCCGACCTGGACGGGCTGCGGTGGTCCCGGCATTTTATGCTGCCGGCTGAAGGTCAGGATCTGATGGACAAGTTCTTTGGCCCGCAGGCAGGCATTGAGCACGTGTGTCAGCCGGCGCTTCAACGGACTGCTGTCCGGCATATCCCTCAACGACAATTCCGTGTGTCCCATCACTGCCGCCAATATGTTGTTGAAGTCGTGGGCGATACCCCCTGCAAGGGTGCCGATGGCCTCCATTTTCTGGGCCGTTATCAGTTGTGTCTGCAATTCCTTGTGCGCTATTTCAGACTTCTTTTTCTCCGAAATATCCCGCACGATTTGTACCATCCCTTTAAAGCGCCCACCGGTATCAAATCGCGGCAGCGATTTGATTTCAAGATGGCGACCCAGTAAGGGGTTGAATACTTCCTTAGTATCGACGCCTTCTTTAATTTTCCGGTTGTTCGGGATGCGATCCGCCAGATAAGGGCGACACAGGGCGATGCAGCGCTGCGTCAAATAATCTAAAAGCTGTGGTCCAAAAACCCGATTTGCGGCTCTGTTGGCCTGGACAATGCGGCCATCTCTGTGATGAATGGTGATGGCATCGTCAATGGTATCGAAAGACTCTTCCCAATTTTCTTTGGCCTGAAAAAACAGTTTCTTTATTCTTTGCAGGTTATAGACATAGGCCAAGATAAATAAGGCCACAACCGCAAAATACAAAGACGCCGGCGCCAGCCAGAGGTTGAAAGCAGCAAAGAGAATGTAGACGATCACGGTGATCGCCACCAGGCTCAGCAAACCGATCAGCAGGCCGCGCGGGCTTTCGAGCCGGACAAACAAATAAAAGCAAAAAGCAGCCCAGCCGATCATCGTCATCCATCTGACCCATTGGGCAACGGGCTGGATCGCGCTATGATCCATTAAATTGTTGAGGATATTCGCTTGGATCTCTACCCCCGGCATACCGTTTCTGCCATCGGTAAACGGGACCCAAAAGCTTTCACCGACACCCGCAGATGTGGTTCCCACGAGTACAATCTTATCGGTAAAATAAAAGGGCGGCCAGCGACCGTCCAAGATGTCGGCCACCGAATACTGGCTAAACGTCCCCCGGGGACCGTAAAAATTAATTCGCAGGGGGTCCGATTGGATTATGGTGTCGATCGCGCGGTTGGTTATCCGCTCGGTCTGGATTGCCGGCGGGGCAGCCGTGCGGGCGCGGATGACCTGATACATGGCGGAGGCAAAGGAGGGCAGGCTGACTGAGCGGCAGGAGATCCTTTGGTGTACGCCGCGAACGACGCCGTCGATCCCTGGTTCCACGTGAACGTGACCCTGGAGTGCTGCTTCGAAAGGGGCGACCGGATAAACGATGTTGAGTTGCGGATCAATAAAGACCGGCAATGTCAGCCGGGTCTGCCGGCTGATGGCGCGCGCCAGCCGTTCGTCATCTTCCGACGGTTCGGAGAAGATGACGTCCAAGCCGATCGCGGTAGCCCGGTTCAACGTTTCAAGCAGATCCGCATAGAAGGAACGACGGATGGGCCACCTTCCCAGTTTGGCAAGGGTTTTATCATCGATAGCCGCAATGACAATGCGCTGATCGTGCTCCCGCGGGCCGCGTAATCGGAAGGCCAGGTCGTAACAGTAGTTGTTGATGCCTTCGAAAAAACCGGTATATTCTAAAGACACCACTGCCGCGATGAATAAAAGCACGATGCCGGCATAACGGATCTTTACGGCGTAATTTTTCAATTCCGAACGCATCCCATTATCCTTTTACAGTACAATCAGCAGAAGAATGAAAATGGTCATAAATCCCAGAGGCACATAGCGGTAATCACTCAGAACCTTAAACGTTTGCGGTTCGGAAAATTCACCCTCGTAGCCGTCCGCATCGATCGCGCTGGTGCGGACATAATACGTTCCGGATTCATGGGGTTTATCGAGGGTTATCTCCGGCTCGGCCAGTTTTTCGTCTGTCAGCACATTTTCGAATTTTTGATCTTTGGCCATCTGAAAATGATACGTTGTTCTATCGCCGAGATTTTGCCAACGGATCCGGAGTCCTTTGTCTCCCATTTCCGGTTTTTCCAACGGTGGTGAAGGGGGCGGGGGAACGATGGTGAAGCGCAGGGTGTCGGACCAGAGCCCGCGATAATCGTCCGCGGCGATGGAACGGACGTGAAAATAATAGGTCTTATAGTCCAAACTACCCGTTTGGTGGGACGTCCCTGACACGTTCGGGACATCCTCGACGATTATCGCAAACGCAGGATCTTCCGCCACCTGCAGGTGATACTTGACGGCCTGCTTGACTTCCAGCCATTTATGCGGGACGGTTTTCTCGCGATACTCGGCGCCGTCGTCCGGAGATTGAATGAAAGGCGGGAGGGGATTGACGCGGACCTTTACTTCCTTTGGCGTCGAGGATATCCCTTCCAGGCCGATATCGTCGATGGAGCGGGTTTGAAGATAATAGGTGCCGTCATCGATCCCGCTAATCCGCGGCGGCTCCTTGGGGTCAACGGCCCTATCGACGATGACATCCTTGAAGGCCTGGTCGCGGGCGATCATGATCCGGTATGATTTTGCGCCCGCAACCTTTTCGAGGCGAAATTCAAGCGGAAGAGTCCGATAAAGCGGTTGAAAATCCCTGAGGGCGGGCGGAGGGAGCAATTTTCGCGGAGCGGCCGGCGGCATGCCTTTTTTGACCAGCGTGCCCTCACCGGTTTTAATGTGAACCGCCTTCTTGGCGGCACGTACGCCCACCTCACCGGCCAGTACCTCCAGGCGGGTGTTCACTTCCGAATCGACCGCCGTTCTGAACTCGGTCCCGCGGGGGGCCGCCACCGCCGAAGGGGTCCGGATTTCATAGCGTGATTCCTTGCCGGTAATCTTCTGCAGTCTCGAAATGGCTTTCCCGGCACCCAGAAAAAGCCGATAGAGCAAAAACAGCGCCCCCTTCTTACGTGCCGCGCTGATTTCAACAACCGTGTCGGGTCTCAAGAATACCGTAAACTCGTGTTCAAACGTCATTTCAACCGCCCCGTTGGGGCCGGTCTGAACCCAATTTCCCTGAACCACCCTGTCGTTTAAGCGAAGGCTTTGCCATGCTTGGGTCCGATTTTCTTTGATGGAGACATCACCGGTTATAAAAGTGACCACACCATCGACCGGCACGCCTCTTAAAAGCCGCACGGGAATCACCAGTTTTTGTCCGGGATGTATCCTGTCGGGGTTTTGGAGTCGGTTGACACTGGCCACCTGTCGCCAGTCTTGTGGGTTTTCCAGGAAAAGTTCACAGATATGGTAGAGACTCTCCCCTTTTTTAACCACGATCTCGACAAACTGATCATCGGATGCGCATTCGGCCAAAGGTGGTAAGAGAAAAAGAAGTCCCAAGAATAAGGCAATGCGGCAGATAGGCATGGTCGTCTCTAAGAAATTCCGGCAGTTCGCTCTCTACTCCGGGAGCACTGTATTTTCGATAATGCCTATTTGATTATTAAGATAAAGTGGTATTGTCAAGCGCTATACAAGGTCGAGATAAAGCGCTCTCGATGGCGCGGGTCTATAAAACGGAGGTCACGCTTTTCGTGTTAAAAGAATAAAATTTGAGAATAAACGCGCATATTTAGCGCTCACAGATGCGGCTTCAGGGCATCGCGATTGCCGAGAATGTTTGCAAGCGTTTGGCATACGCTTTCTCAGCGATGCTTCGGAAAATAGTTCCAAGGGCGCCGTTCGGCTGGTCCGTGCCGCAAAGACAGCCGGATGAGTGTTGCCATACCGGCTGTCTTTTGCTCTTCGGCATTTTTTGGACCTTAACAGTTGATGAATTCGTAAAAAGTCTCAATTCAGACGTATTCGTAAAAAGCCCGAGATCAAGGCTTGCGAATTTCGAGGAATGAGGCGTACTTATGGTACGCCGCAGTGACGAGAAATGAAGCGTAACGCAGATATCGGGCTTTTTACGGATCCGTCAACAGTTGGTGCACATTTTGGGCTTGAAATCGGGGGACGGATGGGTCGATCCCCCGTGGGATTCTCCGACGGAGAACGTCGACATCAACTTTTTAACGCTGCCACTGCACAAAGGACAGTGTACCTGCGTGTCCCATCTTTGAACCATCTTGTCGAAACGGTAGCTGCAGTTTTCGCAATTGTATTCAAACAGCGGCATAACTCGCCTCCATTTTGTTCTATTTTTGCTTGACATACCACAAAGTAGTATCACCAATTTAAATTATAGTTCCTTTATTTACTTCTGCAAGCCTATTCGTTTTGTGAACGGGTGGTTGCAACTGCCTGCACTTTCTTCGGATCGCTTCCTGTTCGGACCGACAGGGCTGAGTTGTCAACCTCTAAGATGCATCCCCAATCAATATGAATCGTTATCACTGTAAGTCGCTTTATGGTCGATGGAGGAATCACCATGGATGACGTCAATGCCGCATTTGAATGTGTTCATGATCTGGCCGACCCGATAGGGGCGCTGCGGACGATGCTCAACCTGGCGGGTGCAAGCGGCTCCGTACTCGTTATGGACGAGCGGGTCGCAGACGTCTTTGCACCGCACGGCAGCGAGGTCGAGCAGTTGCTTTACGGTTTCAGCGTGCTGCACTGCCTGCCTGCCGGCATGGCTGATCAGCCCTCTGTCGGAACCGGAACCATCATGCGGGCCGACACGCTCAAACGCTACGCGGCCGACGCGGGTTTCTGCGACGTGGAAATATTGCCGATCGAGAACTTTTTCTTTCGGTTCTACCGATTGAAACCCGTGTGCCCGGTTG
>JBATHN010000406.1:0-3453 GCA_049666885.1 Desulfobacterales bacterium | reverse complement strand
GCACACTTCCGGCCGGTAAGCCTCGGCCCACCAGCCGTCCAGCTCCGAGAGGTTCAGGCCGCCGTTGACCAGCACCTTCATGCCGCTCGTCCCGCTGGCCTCCCACGGCCGGCGCGGCGTATTGATCCATAGATCGACTCCCTGCACCAGGCGCTCTGCCAGTGACATGTCGTAATCCGCAAGGAAGACAATGCGCGACCGGATGTCCGCTCGACGAATGAAGTCGGACCAGGCCTGGAAAAGGGTCTTGCCGATCGCGTCCTGCGGGTGAGCCTTACCGGCGATGATGAGTTGGGCGGGACGCTCGGCATTCTGCAGCAGGCGGACCAAACGCGGCGGGTCGTGCAGCAGAAGATTGGGTCGTTTGTAAGCGGCGAACCGGCGGGCAAATCCCATGGTGAAGACATTTGAATCAAGATATTTTTCGGCGTCGAGCGAATCTTTCTTGGCGGCTCCCAAGGCCTCGAGCTGCCGGACGAGTCGCTCGCGCGCATATCGGACGAGCTGGCGGCAGCCCTCGTTGCGAAAAGTCCAGAGGGTTTCATCCGGAACGTTCTTTATTGCGTCTTCGATAGCGCTCATATCGCTCGTCCAGCGCTTTTTGCCGCAGACTTCTTGCCAGAGCTCATCGGCTGCGGCAGAATCCCAGGAAGGCACATGCACGCCGTTGGTGACATGGGTGACCGGGACCTCCGTTTGCGGCCAGCGAGGAAAAAGGGGTTGGAAAATACGACGGCTGATCTCGCCGTGCAGTCGGCTGACGCCGTTGACCCGACCCGCACCCCGAATGGCCAGGTAGGCCATGTTGAAGGGTTCCGTCGCGTCGTTCGGATCCCGGCGTCCAAGTGCCAGCAGCCCGTCGAGCCCGATGCCGAGCTTTTCGGCATATGTTTCCAGGTACTGGGCCGTGAGGGAAGGAGAGAAGCGGTCGAAACCGGCTTCTACCGGCGTATGGGTGGTGAAGATGTTTCCGGCCCGTGTCGCGGTCAGTGCCACCTCAAAGGACTGTCCGGTGTCCTCCATGCACGATCGCGCTCTTTCGAGGACCGCCAACGCCGCGTGGCCCTCGTTGAGGTGGCAGACCTCGGCCTCGATGCCGAGCAGCCGCAGCAAATGCCAGCCGCCGATGCCGAGCGCAATCTCTTGCTGCAGCCGCATCTCCGGCCCGCCGCCGTACAGCTCGGCCGTGATGCACTGGTCGGCGGGGCTGTTGGCCGGGTCGTTGCTGTCTAAAAGATACAGCCGCACCCGTCCAACCTTGGCTTCCCACACCCGCAGCCGCACCTTGCGGCCGGGGAAGTCCAATGCCATTCGCAGCCAATCGCCCTCCGAATCCCGCACGGGCAGGATCGGCAGTTGGCTCGGGTCATTGTAGGGGTAGAACTCGGTCTGAGCACCGCCGGCATCGATCACCTGGCGAAAGTAGCCCTGTTGATACAGCAGACCGATGCCGACAATCGGCACCCCGAGGTCGCTGGCTGTCTTGAGGTGGTCCCCCGCCAGGATGCCGAGTCCCCCGGAGTAGATGGGAAGGGCCTCGCTCAGGCCGAATTCCATGCTGAAGTACGCGACGGTCATTGGGGAAGCGGCGTGGGCTTCCGAATACCAGCTGGACCCTTTCAAGGCCTTGCGGTGTTCCGTGAGGTGCTTGTCGACCTGGTTCCGGAAAGCCGGCTCCTGGGCCAGGGTTTTGAGGTGGGCGGATGAAACCGACTGCAAGATGAGCCACGGGTTGCGGGTCAGGTTCCATAATTCGGGATCGACGCGCTCCCAGAGGGGATCGGTCGCATGGCTCCAGGACCAGCGCAGGTCCAGACCCAATTCAGCCAGTCCTTCGAGTCCTTCCGGCATCGGGGGAACGAGATAATAGTTTGAAATCGCCATACGGGCCTCCTTTTGTCCTCTTTTCCCGCTCATTGGTTGTCTATACTACGGCACCGTGGACAGCGGGTGGAGTTTCCTGTGAGTGAATTTTTTTTAAGCATCTCTAATGGGTTAAAAGGTTCAGGGTTCTGGGTTCAAAGGTTAGAACCGATGGATACGGCATACACTGTTTATCAAGATCCTGAATATTTGAAATACCCCGTTGGGCGAAACGGTTTTATGAATACCATGAAACCAGGATTTTTTAGATACAAGCTGTTCATGGCTTTTAACCCAGAACGTTGAACCCTGAACAGGTCAACCTAAGTTGGGATTTCCTTGGAATTTGGTGCTTGGAATTTGACATTTCTGAATACCCCAACACCGGTTATGGCACTTTAAAGGGGAACCGTTAATCCCGCTTGGGCGGGAAACAGCTCAACCTAGGGTGAAGTTATTTTAAAGTGAGACCTCAGGTCCCTGCTCGGTTGTTCAGGGACCCTCTCAGATGAGACCGGCCGCCCAGCATATTTAACAGTGGGCCATGCTCCGCAATTTCCACAATGCTGACGGAGGCGACAGGCATGCCGATGCGATCGCGGAAACGCCCCACGTCAATGCCCAACAGTGAGCACAGCATAATTCGGATCGTCGCCTTGTGAGAAACGACGAGGACATTTCCTGTCGTATACCTTTTCTCGATTTCCTCGAGCACGAGCGAACTGCGCCGCGCGATATCGATCCCTCTTTCCCCTCCGGGAGGAGCATTCCACCCGGGCTCGGCTAACCAGCGAACATAATCATCGTGAAATTCGCGGTTTACATCTTCAGGCGTTTTTCCTTCCCATTGACCATAAGCAATTTCTTTCAACCCTTCCTGGAGTTGCATGGGTATTCCAACCGCCTCGCAAAGAGGTGTCGCAGTGGCCACGGCGCGGCGCAGCGGACTGGAAAAAACCCCGAGCCATGGAAGAGAACTATACGCAGCGGCAAAATCCTCCGCCATCTGATACCCTTCGGGGGTTAAATCCGGGTCAAGGGTGCCGCAGTAACCCCCTGTCCGGCTGGCGGTGGTTTCCCCATGTCGCAGAAAATAGATGGTTAAGCTCATACGCATTTTTTCCTCAGCGTCCAAAATGTAAACTTGGTCTGAGTGGTTCCACGTTCACCGTTCCTCGTTCGGGGTTGAAGGATTAGAACGGTATAGGTTCAAAGGGTCTCCGTTCCCCGTACCAGATGCTGAAATGAGCCTTAGGGGGCAGGCTGTTCTTCTTATCCTGGGGGTCCTCAGAGACAAAGTAGGAACGAAGCGTATCCATTAAATTTTTCGGTGGTTCTTTTTTCCCATCGGACGGCATATTTGACCTCCTCGTATGTAAGGCAATGGACAGGAACTCCCCGTCGTTGAGCAACGACAGCATCACGATCATCACCATTGTTCGGTCTTTGAGTTTCGTTTGTTATGTTTATTGCTCCGGAATCAGACCTCTTTTGTTTTCCATTAACCGGCTCATATTTGCTCCATATTAGTTTACGGTGAGGGTTTTTTTTATCCTGGAAAGGACCGCTTTCTGCTGACTTGTCATGGTT
>JBATHN010000405.1:0-2349 GCA_049666885.1 Desulfobacterales bacterium | reverse complement strand
CCGTCATGCTCATCGGCTTTTTACTGGCCCTCTCGACACTCGGGTTCGAGATCTCGAAAATCACCATCATGCTGAGCGCCCTCGGCATCGGCATCGGGTTTGGCCTGCAGGGCATTGTGAACAATTTTGTCAGCGGTCTTATTCTACTTTTTGAACGACCTGTCCGGGTGGGTGATACGATCGAGATCGATGGGAAATTTTCTGAAATCAGAAAGATCGGCGTTCGAGCCACAACCGTGCTGACTCGCGATCGGGCCGATCTGATCATTCCCAACGCCGATTTAATATCCAATCAAGTCACCAACTGGACCCTTCGAAATCGCTTGGCGCGGCTCATCATCCCGGTCGGTGTGGCTTATGGCTCAGACGTTTCCCTGGTGATGGAAACCCTGATGCAATGCGCCCAATCAAACCCGAAGGTGGCCAATTTACCTGCGCCCAAGGCGCTGTTTCTGAGTTTCGGTGAGAGTACGCTCGACTTTGAATTGCGCGTCTTTTTGAGAGAATTCGATGAAAGAATCGATGTGAAAAGCGATCTCCACCAGGCGATTGACCGGCGTTTTCGGGAGGCAAAAATCGAGATTGCCTTCCCCCAACGGGATGTGCATCTGCGTAATGTGGATGAACCGGTCATTCTGCAGCCTCCGGAAAATACCGGATAGCCTCTTTATTGTCGGCAAAACGATCCTGCTCAACCACATCCTGAGAGAGAGAAAGGGACAGGTAAATAATACTTTTGAGAAGCATTTCGGAGGAAGCTGAGACGCCATCTGCCCATGCGGAGCGATACGATAAGGTGGTAAAATTTTATCTTGAGCCTATTTTAATACCGAGTCCATCTCCGATTTGATACCCTCTGCGAGCCAAGATCTAATGAGTGTTTGGTAGGGAATAGACTTCATAGTGGAGAGCTTTTTAATCGCCTTAACTTGAAGTGGATCAACCTTGATCGTGATGTTTTTGAGCTTTCTTTTACGCTTGCCTGAAACAATATCCTCGCGCAGGTGTTCGTCTAAAACCAGATTGACCGGTTCATCTGTAATTTCATCCAGTATGTCGTGGTCATCATAGTATTGGATCCATTTTTTTGGTTTCGGAGCCTGTTTGTTCATCTTTTATTCCCTTTGCTTTCTATAGTTACGAAGCTCCGCTCGACTCATATCCCGGCCGGTTATGGGACGGGCGGTGCCTTTTGGCTTTAATTCGAAAATAATTGACAGATATCTTCCGTCGAGAGTCGGACCAAAAACCGCATAGTGGCCCTTTTTTGTTTTTCTATAGATACCCCCGGGCAAGCCCGGGGTCCTAAAAACCATTACAGCTTCAGTTGAAGCTGACCTGAATCCTGGCGCCCCTGATGTTCAACGTATTTTTTTATCGTTTCTTGATCCACGCCTATGCTGCTTACAAAGTAGCCCGGCGACCATACCAGGTTCTCGCTCCAATACACTTTGGCCAACCAGGGGAACGCTTTGCGAAGTTTTGACGCCGATTGGCTTTTCAGTTGACCCATCACCGAGGAAATACTGAATTTTGGCGGTATTGACAGCACCATATGCAAATGGTCCTTATCAAAGCCAATCGACTCCAGTGTCACGCCGGGCAGGCGTCTTAGTAACTTTGGTAAAATTTTACGAATATAGCCGCATATGCCAGGATTCAGGATCCGGCGGCGGTATTTGCAAACCCAAACTATGTGGTACTGAAGATAGTATACGCTGTGAGCTGTTTTTGTATATTCCATGGCGGCATTATACCGCCTCCGGGTTCATTCATCCACGGGTAAACCCGTGGTGTTCTGTCTTCGACCACATAAACAAAGTAAACCCTTTTTAAAAGGAAAACCGGTGTGTTTAATTGCCACTCCGAACTGGCAGGACACGGGTAGAGCCAGAGTAAGACTTGCGGAGCCAGTATACTTGGCCGTAGGTGAAATTGAAGCGGGCAGCCTCGTAGTCACGAGTCTCTGAAGCCCAACATGTTGCAGCAGTTGTGTCTATTAGTTTAGTAATATGGTAACCATTACGATTCTTAACTTCAGGATTATAAAGACTTGAAAGTTCGGCCAGTGTCGGCATCCGCCAGTCGGTGTAGCCGCCACCGCTGTAATTTTGACAATAAGATAGGGCATTCGGCCAGTTTATAAGATCTCCATTGTCCTTTGCCGCCCACATTAGGCCGGTTTTAGTGTCGGTAACGGTGCCATCACCGCGGTCCACAAAGCGGTCTGCCGCCATGGAATGCGTAATAAAAAAGCCAATAAACACAAAAACACCAATTCCGACAATCATCTTTTTTATTAATGAAATTCTTGAGCAAATCCTCACATCAAATTCCTTCCTATCACTC
>JBATHN010000404.1:0-12124 GCA_049666885.1 Desulfobacterales bacterium | reverse complement strand
TTGTTGCATATTGCAACATACGTTAAAGATTCTTGGGAAGGTCAGCATAGGGACGAAAGGCCGCAGGCCGAGAGATTTGGATTTTAGGGATTTGAGGGACGGTTTTGCATGAATAAAGCATTTATGCAAGTCCGTCCCTGGTAACCCTAATTCCCAGCTAGCCCAAAAGCCCCAAGGCTTTTGGGCTCAGGTAGATGCCCATGATGCCAAAGTCATTGAATTATTTCCCCTGAAAACCTATCACGTATCGCCCAATAGGGACATTTGGGGCATTTAGATCCTTCAGGGTAATCCACACCTTCTTCGTGTGGACAACCCATAATACGGTCAGCCATTACGACAGATTTTACTTTATTTTCTGTGATGAACTCACTAATTTTTTCATTTGTTATGCTGTCTTTACGAATATCAATATCTTCGTTTATCCATCGCTTAAGAAGGGTTGGTTCTGCATGTTCATAGGGGACTATACCTACCGCAACTTTTGTAGCATTTTTATCGTCAGGCCCATAATAAACTATTGTTGCAATAGGATACCCCCTAAACCCTTTATTCAATAGTTTCTTTAGATTTTTTGATTTTTTCATTCTTTTCTCAAGTATTTTTGGGCATACCGCTGCTCTCACCAGTGAGGGCCGCTCATCGGTCCGAAGCTGGGAGGTAAAAGGGACATCCTGTTTGGCCCTCATAAGGCATTTCGTTAAAGTCCAGCATCGCCGTCCAGTGTTGGACACACCGTCCTTCTGCCCTTTCTTAATAGCCGAACGCTACGATCCGTCCGACAAGGTATCTCGTTTAAATTTTGCGACTCGCGACTCTATAGTTATCTCAGCCTTTTCTCTGATCGTTGTTTCTAAGCCTAAGTACTCACGAACGCCCATCATCTCAGCCAGCTCTACCGCTTGTTCGTAAGCTTGACGAAGACGATCTGTGTCTTTCTTCTCAGCCGATAATTGCTTTCCTAAATACACTGCGGCAACTGCTGGCTCGTACTCCTTCAGTTTCGCAAATGCCGCTGACTGTATCATTAGCGCCTCAATTTTCTCTTCCCACATTTCGGGCTGATCGTTGAATACGCTGAATGCATGACTTGACAACATCAGTGCCTCTTCCGGTGAAACTTCAAGAGAATGCTTCGCCACTAAGAGTTCATCAAGCGCGAATTCTGTGAAATCGGCTTCGCTGCGGTGTAGTTCCATCGCCTCCGCGAAGTATTCCTCGGCTTCTGAGGCGTGTCCCAACAACGAATGAAATCGACCTAAATCTCTTAAGACAGAAGCACGCTTGCCGTTAAGTTCGAGCTCTCCGAACATTTCAATGCTCAGGCGCAATCGTTGTTCGGCAATCTCAGTCTGACCTACTTCCATTGCTAATCTTCCCAGACCGTGATTCATTTCCCCTTCGCTGTATCGAACTAGCCATTGTCCATGCGCCTTCAGCCCTTCTTCGAATGCTGCGATCAGGTCTTCGAACTCCCTGAATCTCTGCCTGGGATCAATAAACCCCTGCCAAGGGGGCATCTCGTATTCCCAGAACTTGTATAACGGCTTTCGGCACTTTCCAAAGAAAAAGCCTTCGCTCAGCTCGAGTTGGACGGCGTACTTGAGTGCGGGATTACCCTTGATATTGCAAATCTTTAATAGAATATCCCCACCAAACGAATCGTCCGGACATTCAATATAAACGTCATTGCCATTGAAAAACTGATTGTGGTCATAGACTGTTTGATCCGCGTGTAGAATCTGTAAGTTGAGTGGAACGCATTGTTCCTGAGGTATCTTAATCATTAGGGAGCTATTACCCACCTCCGCAGTGCATAGGCCGCCGAAAAAACCAATCACCTTATTTCCAGTTTGACAACCCTTCTGATCAGTTGAAAACTTTATGTGAAGAAAATCTATATCGCCAACACCCAGTGACAGGTCGTTGATGCTGTACAAACCTTTGTTCTTCGTGTCCATCTGAATGCTGATCGCTGACTTTGGGGTATCATTTTTTTCGTGTAGATCCGGGATCTGGCCGAGAAACAATGGATTTTTAAGCGGCCCTTCCATCTCCCACATTATCAGTGAACCACTATCAGTTGGCTTGCTGAGTCCTGGACCAAAATCGCCAACGTATAACTTCCCGTTCAGTTCTTTCAGTAACGAAACAGCGATATTGCTCGTGTCATATTGCGGCGCACCTGATACTTTTTTCCACGACTTTCCATCACTAGAAGCATAAATCAAATCCTCAGGCTGTGACGGAGAATGCGAAATATAGGCTAACCCCATATAGAGATATCCTTGGCATTCCTCCAAACGTAGTATGTCACCTGTGGAAGAGATCTTAGATTCGATTATCTCCCAATGTGTAGCCGAAGGTGATTTAGTCCCATCTGTTCTGTACAAGTAGTTTCCATGATACGCACCAATGTAAAGGTGGTTCTTGAAGCTTTTCATGGCGTGAATATGCCCAGGAGGCAGATAGGCTACCACCGCCGGAGGCTTCAGGTCATGAAATAGCTCCCAGAATGTACCGTTATTCGTGCGCCACAGCTGTATCCCGTTGGCGTTGTCTTTTCCGACACCCGCATACAAATGTTTATCGAAGACTTCAAGGGTGTGTAAATCATGTCCTCCGAATGTACCCGGATACTTTGTGCTCTTCCCGACCACTTGTGTAAAAATGATGCCCGTCGGGTACACCTTTCCTCGGACAATATCTCCTGATATCGCAATATATAGGTTATTGTCGAACTCGGCGATCGCATTGACATAACCCGCACTGTCATGTTGATAGGCCAAGTCCCAGGTCTTTCCCGTCGTTGTGAAATAGACGCAGCCTTTATCATTTCCGAGAAAAAGAGTCTGATTAACCACGGCCATAACCATAACATCGCCACTCGGATTGGAATGCGGGCCACTGGTCGGCCAATTTGGTGCGCAGGCCATCCATTTGTTGTTCGACTGAAGACTTCTGCGATAGACTTGAGCGGTTCCATCAATATTTGGGCGGCCAATCCCTACGTACTGGTACCCATCAAAAACTATCGTGGTGAGGACGCGGGTTTGCCCCGCAGAAATACCATAGTCTTTCCTAAAGACTTCAAGCCAGCTGTGGGTATTATTTGCCATGATCTCCTCCTCTGTGATGATTGCGTTACGGGCAGGTCTAACAGTGGAAACGGTAGCAAGACTCTCCCATAAAAATCGCCAGAAGTATCAGGAAACATTCTTGCATAAATATATTATGATTCAATTACTCTTAGGTTTCTGTCATTAACATTTTTCTCACCACGTCCTGCCGCCCGACTGATTGATGATTGATTCAGCCCGATACCTTCGGTTGAAACTCACCACATATCCAGTAAGCACCTTACGCATGATGTTAGCTATGGGGGCATTTCCGGTCCGCAACAGAATGTACAGACGGTTACAAAACCGTCCTTATCGGTGTTGTTTCGAAAAATCTTCCGCTTTTCGATACCGCGACAAATGATGTGATGCAAGGCACCCAATACAACTATTCTGGCTCTTCTTGGCATGTTTCAGACAGAAACGTGAATTGTTAAGTGCAAAAAACATTTTTGCAAGTCCCTTCAAACCCGGATGATGATATGATGCAGGGCTTCGGGGGCATCTATGCGGGCTTTACGGGGCATGTTGTTTAAATATTAAATTATTCATCTGATGTAAATATATAAATAAAACGGACGTTTGCCATGCTCTGTCAGGATATTGGTCCCGCCGAATAAACGACGAACACAGAATCGTTTATAAAGCTTCTGCCGATTCTATTCTAATAGCCCAGCTTCGGTACCATTATTAATTGTTCCCGGCCTCTTCGATGGCGCGTCAGGTTGGAAGATCAGTTCATCGGCCTCTCTTTATCTGACTTAGCCCGTTGCTCCTGATTCTATAAAAATTTTCAAGTTCCAAGGCGTAATCCCCATTACTTTCTCGATGAGAATAGCATAATATCATAGGATGTCCCTGTTGTCCCTCCGGAAGTCGGGCACTCCGGCCGTTAGCCATCTGCAGCAAAACCTTGGTGAAACACTACACCGCCACGAGCCTCATTCTTTTCAAACGCCAAGGCAAGAAAATATTCTGGTGGAACACCGTCAAGTGTTAAATCCGGTAGTTTTTTGTAGCCGAACCGTTCATAGTAATTGGGGTCACCCACAAGAACACAGCCTTTCGCTTCTAAGGCTTTCAGCATGGATAATCCCTCGTGAATGAGGGATTTCCCTATACCTTGTTTCTGGAATTTTGGCAAAACAGAAACAGGTCCAAGACCATACCAATTTTGACTACCATCGGAAATGGTAACAGGCGAGAAGGCAATATGGCCTACCACCTTTCCACCAATCTCTGCAACTAGTGAAACGGTTAAGGCATTGGCAGCTCTCAACGCATTGACTATGAATTGCTCAGTATGTTTACTATGTGGATGATTCTCAAAAGCCGCCTTGGTGACTGCGGATATTGCTTCAAAATCTGACTCCAACTCATTGCGGATAATCATATTCCTCCTCAATGTAAGCCATGGGCGTTATTTGCTCACCGCTAACGCCGCGCTCTGGGGCTGGCTTGCCAAGCGAAGCGCAGGAAAGGCCCTGTCAGCGCTTTGTTAACTCTTTGTTGCAATGACGTATACATGCTTTTCAGGATATCTGATCAATTGGATTGATCATCGAACAGAGTATAACAGACCTGTCCTTCCACCTTACAACCCTTTGCCAGTTCCATGTGCCTCAGGGTTGCGAAATTACGTCGAAATTCTTCTTCGGAGATACCCAGATCGGCGCAAATCTGCTCCAGTGTTAGAGGGCCTCTGGTTTTTATGAAGTCAAAGATCTTTTGCTGCTCTACGGTCAGAATCATGTCATGCGACACTGATTTTTTAGCGCTATAGACGGCCCATGGATCACATGTCTTGGGAGTTGCCACGAGATCCAAGTAACAGTCTTCGCAGAGGGTTTGGCCCGAATGTTCATAGATGTCATCCGGGGAAATTTTAATTGCACACTTTTCACATTTCATATTTGTTTGCCTCCATAAGTCATCCCATCAGCTTGAGTTCCTTTTCTTTAACAATCTTTTCGCCCCGCTATACCGATTGGCTGGTAGTGGGTTGTGAAATGCCAAGCCTTTTGGAAAGCGCCAAGGTGCGGATGCCAAATTCCCGTGCCGCCATTTCAATCAATAAACCAATACCCCTATCCCTTTCCTATAGATGTTGGGCAAAAACCTCAATTAAATAATGGGAAACACCTGGTAGAGTCAAAGCCAATCCCAACTCATGCTTGCAGTATGTGGTGTGTATGTGTCATCAATGAGCGGGATATTCAAACCTGTAATACGCTTCGAAAACCTTAGCCCTGCTTCCAATGCTCCCTCAATTAGACCGCCGTTGCTAAAAGATGTTTCCGTTGAGATGAATTCGAGCTTCCCATCCCACGCATTACCCAATTGAAGATTTAGCCCATACTGTGGATGATGGGTTTGCGGTTTGCAATCGGCGACATTAGCGGTGAATCTTTCTGTACTCCAATCTTGAAAATGAACCGCTTTTGGCCGATTCGCTTTATTCCCAAACAACACAGCGAGCTGAGCCGTTGCTTGTCTAATAAATTCAGACCGCCCCATACTTGCCCGACTCTTTGCGCCCAGCCCAGAAAAACCAAACAAACTGAAAGTGCTTCCAGAATTTGGCGAAGCGTCGTGAATCTCTGCCAATGGTCCCCGTTGGCTGATGGCAGTCCCACACAGACCCTTCTTCCGCCAAAATGGCTCATCATAGATCGCAAAAACCTTCGCATGCCCCGCCATCCAAGTAGGTGTTGCGGCCAGAGTTTGCATCGTTTTTGTAGGCAACTCAGGTACAAATGTCAGATCAGCTGCCAAGCGGGGTGGTATCGCCACAGCAACCTGCTTCGCTTGTACCTGTATCTTTCCCGATGACCCCATTACATCGACAGTAATAAAGTCTCTGTTAATTGAGAGTCCTGTAACCACATGCTCCAAAAAACGATGGTGCGCATCAATTTTATTGGCAATCGCGTCAGTGAGATGGTTGATACCGCCCTGAATGCGACGCGACCCTGCCATTGGTGATGAGCCTATGGTTCTTTCAATACGACCGTCCATCTTTTGAAACAATACAACGCCGTCAACAAATTGTTCGTAATATGGAATATTGAAATGGTTCAATAAACTAGCCACAAGTGGTTGGCCAGGCCAAAACCAAGAAGGGCCAAGATCACAATCAGCACCGTCGTCACCCCCCACCGTTAGAATTCGACCCCCGAACCGTGTTCGGGCTTCCATCACGCTTGCGTTTATACCTGCATTTCGCAATTGCCATGTTGCGGTAAGTCCACTAAGTCCACCGCCAATAATCAAGATGTCTGTTTGCATATTTTGATTACCTTTGAATCTATGCGTACTTTATCCTGCCGTTGTGGTAGGAATGCCGGTTACCCAGCACCCCCCACACAGTCCCGGACGTGCGGTTTTCCCGCATCCGGTTCCTCGGTTGTACTCGCTGTCGCATCGGTTTATCCCAACGCATCCTGATGCAAACGTTTCTTTTCCGTCGGTCTCGGCTTCGGTATCCCGGTGTATTCAAGCACCCGCTTGAATTTCTCCCAATTATAGCTCTTACGCTGGCTCCTGCGATTCAGCCATTTCTTCGTGTACTTGATAACTTCGCTGTAAAAAGACCATACAGAATGCGAGTTGCCTCGCACATAAAAATAATTGTAATGGCCTATCAACTTGCGTTTCAAGCTTTTGAAGAACTGCCTTTTGGGCAGATTCCTGAACGCTTTGAGCCACGCGTTGATTCGACGTAGCGCGATTCGCTGCTTGGTTGGCGCCGTGCGGCGCATTGCACGCGAGATTCCTTTGCGGTCTTTGAAACAATAAAATTAAAACCCAAGAAACGCGAAGGTTCTGCCGCGCTTACGACTGGGATGAAATCGACTGAAACGTACGATCTTCGTCTTGCTCGGCTCGACTTGCAGCTCATATCGCCCAAGCCTTTTGGGAAGAACCTTGTAAAACCGTCTCGCATCATCCTTGTATTGAAAGGCACATATCCAATCATCAGCATAACTGCACATGATAGCGCGCCCTTTCAATCGGGGAACTAAGGGACGGATATTGATATATTGGTATAAGTCATCCCATCAGCTTAAGTTCATTTCTTTAACAATCTTTTCGCCCCGTTTTACCGATTGGCTGGCAGTGGATTGTGAACTGCCAAGCCTTTTGGAAAGCGCCAAGGTGCTGATGCCAAGTTCCCCTGCCGCCATTTCAATCAATAAACCAATACCCGTATCCCGCAAACTCAGACCAAGCTTGCACGGCCTTTACGATACACCGCGATCTTCACGCCGTCTGCTCCACTGGCATGGTTGGGCGACTTTTCATGGCGGTTCGTTTGCTCTCCCTACAGATTTAGTTAAAAAGCTTCGCTAAGGCCGGTAGATAGGGAGCAACAACTGGTCCGAAAACCTGTATGTGGTCAGCTAAGACTGACATGAAGGACGTGTATGCTGCTCCGAAATTTCTTGTCCCGGCACTCGATTCCATTGCCTTTGCGGCTTCCTCGACCTTGGCTCGGGACGAAGCATCTGCATCTGCTTCTCTTATCGCGGAAAGCAGCTGACGAAACAACTCCGCGTTCGCCTCGTTCACGATGTTCACTGAAGAATCAGATGAGCCTATGTTGACTCTGGCGTTTGGACCGCTTACGTTGTATGTGACGGACGGCGGCGTCAGAGGGGCTGTATTGCTCGGTACCTTGAGTCCGGCGACGTGCCTTGCAAGAGCATACTGAAACTGGCGATCCCATATTTCGCGCTCAACCGCTGTGAACATATCGAAATCGGCGGCCACATCACTGCGTCCTGAGTCATGTATCGGAAGGACGAACGCAGCGTCTTCGTCCCTAAGATCAAACTTCCTGGTTAGGTAGGAAAGCCACTGATCAACATTCGAGGCTACGACGGGTAGGCTCGGATAGTCGTTGTGCGGGAATGGTTGCAGGATCCCAGGACCACTTGGCACGCCGGACAACTTGTCACGTAGTACCATCACGAAATGGTCCTCGCCAACAGCGTAGGCCTCGAACGCGAAGTTCTGCAGCAGTGGCCAGCGACGCAGATATTGGGGAAATGCCTGTCGCACTGTCTTTTCCATACCACCCGCGATGCCGAAAGCCCAGTCGGCACTAAACATTCTGCGGACTGACATTTGGTCACCTACCTTCCTTTGGCTGACGTTTCAGTGCCACCTCCGCCCCCTACGCCCAACGCTGCAAATCAGCCGCGCGGCTTTTTTGCGTCGGCTAAATTAGCCTTGATACTAGTTATGGCCTTCCCTCAGATGAAGGTGAAAAAAGGAATTACCCCTAATTCCTACAACCATCACCCGAAGGAGGCCAAGCTATGAAATTCTACAACCAACAACACAATCACTACTGCGGAATCGACTTGCACGCTCGAAAAATGTATGTATGCATTATAAATCACAAAGGAAAAGTCAGAGTCCACCAGAACATCAAAACCGATCCGGAACTTTTTTTCGAGCTGAACTTTCCCTACCTCGATGATGTTGCCGTCGTTGTTGAATGCGTATTCTGCTGGTATTGGCTGGCCGATTTTTGTGCCCAACACCACATTCCCTTTATCCTCGGCCATGCATTATACATGAAAGCCATCCGCGGCGGCAAAACCAAAAACGATAAGAGCAAAGCGCTCGGTATCTTTACCCGCAAGCTGGGCCGCGGCATCTATTTCATGCTCAAGAACAAAGAGGCGTTCGATATGAAACGATTCTTTACCTCATAAGTTTAGAGCCGGGAGGTGTCAGCTTGCGGCCTAACTGAGATCACACGGGTGGATCTGAACCTCTTAATTTTATGATTTGCAGCACGTGACTGCCCCAAAAGAGTGGACCCGATACCCGAAGCTCAGTGCTTTGATTGGCGGCACCTTCCGGCTTCAACTCATTATACGGATTTTTTATCAACCGATGATCGTGTTCTGCCCCTTGCCCGAGTGACACCCTAACTGGATGGATCGTCTTTAAGCGGCCAAGCCGATTACTTTGATTGCGCCGGGATAAGGGTACCGAAAATATTCTGATGCCGCCCGATGGTGGCACGCTGATTGTCAAAGAGCACTTTGGCAGTTCAGTTAATCTTGATAGATGTTTGGTGCAGACGCGTCAACCAAAACGCTCTGACTCTCACGCCGGAAGACGAAAGCCAGAACCAACGAGTCGGTTGTCAAGAAATCTGAATCGAAGACGGAACTGTTATCCATTTGTTGTATTCTTCCGATCTATTGGAGTGGTTTTTTCCTTGACAACCGAAGGCCATCTATAGGTTAGCCAGCCGTTAGGCAATAATGCATACTCTATGGCTGCCAAACGAAGTCCTGGCAATTCATCAAACGCCCAATCGGGTCTCAGTGGCTATGCTTAGTCGTAACTTGCACGAGTCACTTCATCACTCATGGTCGGCGCGACAAGTGGCTTCCATGCGGAGTTCTTCCATGTCCCAAGATTAGTATGCATATCAAGATATTTTTTCGGTATCGGGTGCGTGCCCACAACGACATTGACCTTATAGCGTTTTTCAAGAAAAGCTTTGAATGTATCGATATAGGGACAGGGGGGATAACCAACCACCAGGCCGGTAGCTAAATGAATAACCTCTGCGCCATTCTTCACCATCTCTTCGCCCGCATATTCGATGTTGCCACCGGGACAACCATCGCACGTTGTAAAACCAACCAACTCAACTTCGGCGTCTTTGTATATACTGAAAGCACCTTCCTTATTCCTCATCGCTCGAAAGCATTTTCCAGCCGCACAGCGGCGATAGCGATCGCAGATAACTATTCCAATCTTTGTTTTTGAGTTCATTTCAATTCCTTTTAATTTTTAATAGGTCAATTTTCATGTCATACGATCGGTCATAGGATTGTCTAACGGCCGGGGTGACCGGCAAGTTTGCCCTGCTAATGGGCGTGTAACGGCTGCTTGGCGGGGCAAACTTGCCGAGTCGACTCCGTGGTTATCGGGCGCAGCGTTGCGCAGCCCGATGGCCACGGCGTTGATCGGGAACCGGTCACCCCGACCGTTGATCAGGCGGAGCACAGCGGAGCCTGATCAACCATTAACTATCAGGTCAATTTGCCCTGATAATCGGACATTCGGGCATTTTTGCCCTGATAATTAATTTGCCTTGATCTACAAGGATCGACCTGATACTGACAATTGAGGATCAGACGATTAAACCGTAACTATCTTATATTATATCAAAATTCAACACAAAAAGAGGGAGGGCTGCTTGATGAGGTTCGGAATTTCATGAGACTTCATCATTTTTCGATCCATACCGAACGGACCTATTGCGACTGGATCAAGAAGTACGTTCAGGCATTATTGGGCCACTCCGACGTATCCACGACGATGATTTACACCCACGTTCTCCAGCAGGGAGGACACGGCGTTCCAAGTCCTTTGGATGATTTGGACCTTGCCTTTGAAAATGGATAATTTTCCGCTAAGCATCGACATTCGGCGGCTATCAACCGGTCAACCAGGTTTTAAGGGCTGAAGCCGCCCTGCTAAGGCTCAAAATTGCCCTATTTTATTGTCTTTTTTTCGATAAATACAAACAGCTTTTTTGGTCCGACCCGAGCCCTCATTTCGCAATAGACAGAGACAAAAGGGTGTGACTCCTTTCGTCTCTGACAAGCCTTCTACTCTTATTGCACCCCTGTGTTTCCTACTTTATCAACGCCGCTGCACCGGCCAAGGCAACTTCATTATCGTCTTCTACGCTACTGCCGCTGACACCAATAGCGCCAATAATGTTTCCGTTTTTGTCTTTTAAAGGCAGACCCCCAGGGAATGTAATTAGCCCACCATTTGAAAACTCGATGTTAAATAAAGGTTTTCCAGGCTGTGCCAACTTCCCCAACTCCCCGGTAGGCATGTTGAAAAAACGTGCGGTTTTCGCCTTCTTTATTGAAATATCTATGCTGCCCAAAAAGGCACCGTCCATGCGGACAAATGCCTTAAGGTTCGCCCCGGCATCGACAATGGCAATGTCCATTAATGTTCCTTGCTTTTCAGCTTTTGCCTGAGCAGCTGAAACAACGGCTAAAGCCTGTTCAAGCGTGATATCAGTGCTTCCGTCTGCAATCGCTGAACCTGTGACCCCGAAAACACCCAGAAAGAACATCATGGAAAATAGAAACATCGCTCTCATTCCACATGTATTTTTTTTCATTGTCATCTGACTGTCCTCCTCGTTTTTTTATACGGTTACGTTCTTCTCTGACTTTCTCCAACCGTCCGATGATGCAAGTGTAGATAGACACCCGGTGTATATGCCCATTTGCGCTGTAATCTCCAAACATAAATATTTTTTCTGCCAATTATTTTTTTACACCTCCTTTCTCACCGCTCGCCGTAAATCACCGGCACGGAAAACGGAGCGAAGACGGAACTGTTGTACATTAATAGTATGCTTCCGATCCGGAAATGGGCAATTTTCTGCAAGTTCAAGGAAATCAAGGAATGGTGCGGAGGCGCACTATCGTAATTCCGCAGATCTGTCGCGTCCTAAGGGCTCACTCAAAAATAATTTCACATTTTGGCCGCCGATGCATCCCGTCCGGCTGTGTTGCGAAAACTCGGAATATCCAGATATTCCTGCGTTTTCGCGCCTTTCCGGTCGGGCACCTCAACACCCAAAATTACAAACTTATTTTTTCGTGAACCCTTAGTCACGCCTTGGGCGTGATTGCGGTCGAAATTGCGGAAAAAAGGCCATTTAGGGACGGAAACTATTTAACTGCTGCCGCCGGATTCTTTACCGACTCCGGCAGGGTTTTCGGAATCTTGATCGTGAAGAGCGTCCCTTGGCCGGGGGTGGATTTGACCAGGATCTCACCGCGGTGCTGCCGGACGATTTTATGGGAGATAAACAGTCCCAGACCGGTTCCGCGGCGACCCTTGGAAGAGAAGAAAGTAGTGAAGAGCTTGGAAACGGTGTCGGAATCCATGCCGACCCCGTTGTCGAATACGGCAAAAATCACGTGGTTTGCATC
>JBATHN010000403.1:0-2221 GCA_049666885.1 Desulfobacterales bacterium | reverse complement strand
GGCGAAATCGGTTTCATCAGCGCGTTGAGCCACCATTTCTGCAGCAGCTGCAATCGGCTGCGTCTGACGGCCAGCGGCCAACTGCGCCCGTGTCTCCTGTCGGACCACCAACTCGATCTGAAAGGTCCCCTCAGGACCGGGGCATCGAATGAAGAGCTGGCGGAGATCTTTCGTCGGGCGGTAGAAAACAAACCGTCTGATCATGATTTGGCAGTCAACGAACCGTCCGGGGTTTCCTGCCAGATGTCCTCTATCGGCGGTTGATAAGTTCGCCATCGCGGAACGGCTTTCTACCTGTGACTCACGCTTGACGCCTCGCACACGAATAAATTTCGCCCAAAAACCATAGCCCTGCCCCCGGAGTCTACGACCATCCGCAAAGCGGGTGGCTTGGATTTCCGGCCATAGTCCGGAAAAACAAAAGCACGTAAATGCGTTAATCGTTGCGGTTGTAACCGGGTGCCTATCACTCGGTTTGAAAACAACCAATCAACCGTTGCCGGATTGGGTGCGCCCCGGGATCAAGGAATGGCCGCGTTACGTGGACCGCCACCCTGCCGCCGCTCCCTGCGGCCGGACCTCAAATGAAGCCTGTTAACCTGTTGACGTTTATCGTCATTGCGTATTATGAGGGGTCTGCAGCCGCAAGTTTTGACAATGATCTTAAGCCGCAAAAGAGCGCAGGGAGGTTAAGTGATGTCGACCGCACCATTCACCTATCGCCACAAACTTATTATCGCAGGCCTTATCTTCGCATTTCTGGTGGCCGGTTGTGCTCAAACCACTAAAACGCCTTCAGAGCCGAAAGTTGCCGAGGCCGCAACACTGAGGGTCGGGGTGACCACCACTTCACCCCCCTTCGTTTTCAAACAGTCCGGGGAAATTGTGGGCCTGGACGCCGAAATGGCACGCGAATTTGCCCGCTATATTGGCAAAACCCCCCGTTTTGTCTATCTCAAATGGGACGAACAGATTCCCGCTCTGCTGGAAAATCGCACCGACATCATCATGTCAGGGATGTCGATTACGAATATGCGCAAGATGAGCATCGCTTTCAGCCAGCCATACTACAGGTCAGGCCTGATGGCCATGGTCCGAAAGGCGGAGGCCAATCGTTTCCCGGTGTCTTTTTACGGCCTGCTCGGCCAGGCGCCCTCAATGCGCTTCGGTGTCGTCAAGGGCACAACCGGCGAAACCTATGTCAACAACAACTTCGCATCCGCCCAAAAAATCACCGCTTACGCATCAACCCGCGAGGCCCTCAATGCGCTGCTAACACCTGTGCTGGTGAACAGGATCGACGTGTTCGTTCAAGACGGACCGATCTTGCTCATGATGCTGGCGGAAAATCAATCGGCGGATTTAACGCTGTTGCCCTCACCGCTGACCGACGAGTATCTTGCCTGGGGAGTGCGCAAAACCGACCCCGAACTAAAAGAATCCGCCGATCGTTTTCTTGACAGCATCTCCAAGAGCGGCCAACTTGAAAGTATCGTACGGCGCTGGCTCCCCTATTCCGAGCAGTAACGCACTGATTTAACTCGAGCGCGAATATGACGCTTCGTATGGGCACGAAAAAGGAGTAAACCATGCCGACCGCAAGATACCATTGGAAGCGATATGTATTCCTTACCGCTATTGCCATAACGGTTTCCGCCGGGCTTACTTTCTTCAGCGTCGAGACCTTTCGGGCCGACGCCGCCCAACAGATGGTTTTCAAGCCCCAGAAAGAAAAAAGCAAACCGGCGCCGTCGGATACGGCCCGCTTGCCAGAGCACATCCAGGCCGACAAGGTCGACGATTTCATGGCCGCGCTCAGCGACGAACAGGTGCGGCGCCTGTTGATCGAGGCCTTGCAAAAACAAGCCGCCGAAGAGGCCGCGGCAGCACCGGTCAAAAAAGAGATGACCGGTATTGCCGGTTTCATCGACACCGTCAGGGCCAAGGTCGATCTGATCCGGCTGCGCGTCGAGGAACTCAAATCAGGCGACGATACCAAAATAACGGAAATCCCCTCTCTGTATACCTACCTGGGTAAAGGGGAACGCGACGAGAACTCAACCAGAGTCATCTTCAGTACCATCGCAGTTTTCTTGACGGCCTTTTTCATCGAGTTCCTGTTTTTCCGGTATACAAAGGCCCTCCGCCGGCGCATCGCGGCCACGCCGCCGGTCGATTGGCGGGCAAAAATGAGCGCCCTCGGTCTGCGCGGGCTGCTCGA
>JBATHN010000402.1:0-1571 GCA_049666885.1 Desulfobacterales bacterium | reverse complement strand
GAGAAGGTCCTGGGGTAAAAGCCGATTGACGCCCATGGGATAAGGATGGCACCCAATGTAAGCCTATGATATCCAGTTGCTAAATGAAAATTCTATGTCTTGTCTGATACTTATGGGGGCTGGCAAGATAGTCTAAGTGCCCACCCCACCTTTATTTCCGTTTATCTTAAAGTATCTTAATTTTGAAACTCTTACTTGCACCGGAATAATATCGGATATATAGTTTTCAGCTCACTCAGATCCTTTCAAGAGATTTACTGAATACATTGAAATTTTCTACAATCGTCAAAGGCGGCAGGAAAGGCTCGGTTACCTTTCACCGGCTGCTTTAGAGAATAACTATTACAAAGAACTGAGGGCTGCATGATCAGGTTTGGTGTCCACTATTGACGACCGACCCCAGCCAAACGCAGGCCGTCTCAAATAACTGAGTGCTGCAGAAATAAAACTAAAACTAAAAGGAGAGTTCGCATGACTTTGAAACTGAACGAGCTGGCCAAGAAATCCAGCGCAGCTTTGATGGTTTTGTCGTTAGCCCTGACGATGGGCGCGCCGGCTGTCTCAGCCCAGGAGAAACCACTGGAAGCTTCACCAGAGCAGGCGAAGGCAATTGAGGACTGGACCTAAACCTTGGCGGTCCAGGCCGCGACCTACGGCGCCCCGCTCGTCGCCATGTACAACCTGCGCTCCACCGTGGCCGTTGGACCCAATCCCAAGGCGCCACCCAACAGCATCTGGCGCATGGAGGACATCTCCACGCCGCAATTGGCCGCTGAATCGGGCTACGTATCGCCGAACCTCGACGTGATCTATGGCTTTGGCTTCGCGGATCTGGGGGCCGAGCCAATCATCCTCACCTCGCCTCCTACGACAAGCTGACGAAGAACGCGGACGGCTCGATCACCATCTACATGCAGACCACCAGCCCGGGCGCGGACAAGGAATCGAACTGGCTGCCAACACCAAAGGGGCCGTTCTATCTGATCTTCCGCAACTACGCGCCGAATGCCTCGGTCTCCGAAGGACTGAAGGATCGCGCATCGTTCAAGGGCCCGCCGGGGGTCATGCCGGTTGCTGAAAACTAAGAGCGTACGCACGATCGGACCCGGGGCGCCGAGTCCGGTCGTGCAGTTCAGGCCAAGGGTCCAGTCCAGGAGGTTATCAGTGGCGTCCTTGCTGATGTCGCGTTGTGCCTTTGCTTTCGCTTAATCCGAAAAGAGGCAATGTTCCAGGTGGTGCTCTGGTGGGTGGTAACAGCAGCGGCAGCGTGGAGATGTCTTGTTGCTTATCGCGAAGATGAGCGAGGATTCCATCAATGATGCTGATGATATCGGGTTGAAATCGGTGGCGTTTGTATCTATTTTTTTGACGCTTCTATAAATTACGGCCCGTTAACTTGCATGACTGTCTCGCCGAGGGTCGTGAGTAACACCCTACCGTGTTGGCGATCCAGCACTTTGTTACTTTAGCTACTATGAATTAATCAATGAACTGGTGCAGAAAGAGCCGGTCGGCGCCCTCGACCCCGAAATCATGGGATCACTCGCCGCCATCGGCATCGTGAAGGGCAA
>JBATHN010000401.1:0-12346 GCA_049666885.1 Desulfobacterales bacterium | reverse complement strand
ACCTCACTGCAGGGGAACCTGTCTCAAGCGCGGCGTCAGGACGCCATGAACGGCTTCAAGTCGGGCAAATATCAGGTGCTGGTGGCGACCGATATCGCCGCCCGCGGCATTGACGTCTCCAATGTATCCCATGTCATCAACTACGATATGCCCTCTACGCCCGAAGCTTACATCCACCGCATCGGGAGGACCGGCAGGGCCGAGCGCAGCGGCGAAGCTTTTACCCTGATAACCGATGAAGACAAGCAAATGGTAAAGGCTATCCATGGGGCCATTGGAATGCCTGTGGAGCAACGCACCCTGGCGGATTTCAATTATCATGCCCCTGTGGCAACCACCACCAACAAGCGCGGACGCCGCAGCACGCAGCATCTGCCAGGCGGCAGGACCGGCCGCAAACAAAATCGTCGGGCTGTTAAAGGGGCCTTTGCTTGGATTTCGCCCCAAAAGGTAAGTATGGCGGGTAGGTAGGCGATACGCTATCCATCTAAGTGCTTCAATTCGCAAATACGGTGATGAAGCATTTACAATTTCAATGGTTACTTCCGCAAAAGTTTTTTCAGCATCGCGTCGACATCCGTGGTCGAATCCTGACATGATCCACCCCTGCAAATATAAGCGGTGGCCTTTCCGTCGATGACGTCCAGCCCGTCTGTGAATCCGGAAACACCGGCCAGCTGCTGGGCGTTTTGATCCGATTTGACCAGCGTCATCCCATGCGGACTAAAGTTGACGTTGAGTGCCGAAAGCATTTCCAGGGTGTCAGATGCTCCCGGTTCGCCGGCGATCACAACATCCTCACCCGGATGCAGTGCGAAGTCGAGTCCCACCAGAAAAAAAGTAAAGGCAGAGGCATTGAGGTGCACCGAACCGGAAAACGAACGCGCCAACGCCTGCGCCCGTTCTTCCCATTTCGCATCACCGGTCAACCGTGAGAGGCAGAGAAAGTTGTATAGCGCCATGGAATTGGCCGACGGTATCGCCCCGTCGTAGAGTTCCTTGGGCCGTACCGGAAGATCACGACTTGACTTCGATGTCGAATAAAAACCACCGTTTTTGTCATCCCAGAAGTCAGCCAGCATTTGCTTCTGAAGGTCGAGGGACTCCTTGAGGTAGAGCGGATCGAAAGTGGCCTGGTAGAGTTCCAGCAGTCCAAAGATAGAAAATGCGTAGTCTTCGGCATGGCCGACGATGGCGACGTCTCCCTCGCGGTAGCGGTGAAAGAGACGACCATCGGCGCCCCTCATTCTTTCGAGAATAAATCGCGCGGCCCGCACGGCGGCGTCTTTGTATCTTGGCTGGTTGAGAATGCGTGCACCGCGCGACAGGGCGGCGATCATCATTCCGTTCCAATCGGTAAGGATCTTGTCATCTTTTAACGGGTGGACCCGCTTTTCCCGATACTGAAACAGTTTTTGTCGAACCGTTTCCCAGTTTTTCAGAAGGTCGTCTTCATCGGCACCGATTTCTTTTGCAACGCGCGTCGGCGTGTTTTTGAGGTGGAGAATGTTGCTGCCGGTCCTGCTGCGGGACGACTCGTCGGTAAAGTTGCCGCCTTTCTCTAGATTGAATACCCGCGACCATATGGCGGCGTCTTCTTTGCCCAGCACGTTACTGAATTCTTCTTCGGTCCAGACATAGAATTTACCTTCTTCACCCTCACTGTCGGCGTCTTCGGCCGAGTAGAATCCTCCCTCTTGGGAACGCATGTCACGCAGAACATAGGCAAATATCTCCTCGACAGTTCGGGCGTAAAAGGGATTACGGGTGATTTGATAGGTTTCCAGGTAAGGTAGCGTCACCATCGCTTGGTCGTAGAGCATTTTTTCAAAATGCGGCAAGAGCCACTGGGTGTCGGTGGAATAGCGGTGGAATCCAAAACCGACGTGATCCCATACACCCCCTAAGCGCATGGCCGTCAGCGTTTTTTCCACCATTTCCAGGGCCATTTGGTCCTCCTGGCGAAGATGGCACCTCAAGAGGAACAAGAGTCGATGGGGAGTGGGAAATTTCGGGGCCGGCTCGAAGCCGCCGTAGCGGTTGTCGTAGCTTTTTTTGATTTGGGCGTAGGCGCGATCGATCAGGGAGGCATCCGGTTCACCGGCCGGTTGGAATTCGAACACCTTTTCCAGATGTCCTGCGATCTGGTTTGCCGAAGTCAACACCTTTTCCGTTTCTGTTTGCCACATCGACTTGACCTGCTGGCACAGGTCGATCACACCGGCTCTGCCGAAGCGGGTCCGAATCGGCAAGTAGGTTGCCGCAAAAAATGGTTTTTTATCGGGCGTCATGAAAATGGTCAGCGGCCACCCGCCGCTGCCGGTGATCATATGGCAGGCCGCCATGTACACCGCGTCAATATCGGGACGCTCTTCACGATCGACCTTGATGCAGACGAAGGTGTCGTTGAGAAAGCGTGCGGCTTCATCGTTCTCGAAGGTTTCCTTTTCCATGACATGACACCAGTGGCAGGTGGCGTAACCGATCGACAGAAAAATCGGCTTGTTTTCATTGCGGGCCCGCTCAAACGTTTCATCCGCCCAAGGATGCCACTCTACTGGATTATGGGCATGCTGCAGCAGGTAGGGACTTTTTTCATTGATCAAGCGGTTTGTGGGCATTATTTTCTCCTGTTTCGCACTACTTCAAAATTAAATACAATTCGTGGGCCTGGAAATATTTGGGAAACCATCTCAACAATAGGTATGGGTCCGGGACTTGGCAACCGCAGCCGGGAACGCGGCGCGGTTAAGTTGAATGCGTCGCAGTGACTTCTGGGACGTATTTTTTCTTGCCGCCGGTACGGCGCAAAAGATGCCCTCATCAAGCAAAATTCTGGCGGACGTCAATTGGGGCTTGACATTCTGCTTTTTTCATGTGTACGTACAAACATTATGGCAGATCACGAACAACATCGATTGAAGGGCATCTGCCGCAAGGTCGCCGATACCTGCATGGGTATTCGGGTTCGCCGGGTGTCGCGTGTGGTCGGTAACCACTACGACGAGCATCTGAAGCCGGTTGGGTTGAAAGGAACACAGTTCACTCTCTTGAACGCCATTAATTTGTATCCTTCTTCAACCATCAGCAGGCTCGCTGATCTGATGCTGCTGGACCGAACGACCCTCAACCGGAATCTCAAGCCCTTGGAGCGCGAAGGCCTGATCCGGTCGGGTCACGGAAAGGACCTGCGCACGCGGACCTTGGATCTGACCTCGCAAGGTGTCGAGGTATTGCAGCGCGCTTTGCCGTTGTGGCTCGAGGCGCAGTCTGCGATTGTCGACATCATGGGTGGACGGATCCAGCGGCTGGGTGACGACCTGACGGCACTCGAAAAGCTGAGCAGCTGAACCGTTCCGTCGAATCGGCGTATACACTCAAATGCTGCTTCGGCCGGTATTTGGCGGGTCATGATCACCACCCGTCTGATCCGAGGATACCTTTGCGCCGGCGGCGTGAGAAAGGTGATGAGGCCTTACTGCTCCTCATCGGCTGTTAAGGGCTCACTCAAAAATAATTTACCATTTTGGACGCCGATGCATCCCGTCCGGCTGCGTTGTGAAAACTCGGAATATCCAGATATTCCTGCGTTTTCGCGCCTTGTCGGCCGGGCGCCTCATCGCCCAAAATTGCCAACTTATTTTTTCGTGAGCCCTAAGGGCCCCAGAAAAAAATAATTCCACATCTTGCTTGTCTTTGAGCCCGTCTACTGCGTTACATCCAACGACACGTATCTCGATATGCGCCGCTGGATGTGCCTCGTAGACGAACCCAAATCCGGCGCAATCTTGTGGAATTGTTTCTTACCGTGACCCTAAGTGGTGACACATCGTCTTCCGACGGTGTTTTTCTTTTTTGCCGCCCTGAATTCTCCTTCCGATGAATACCTTCCGGAACCCTATTCTGCGGCCAGCCAACGTTTCGACAAGTGATTGCAGACGTCGAAAAAGTCTTCCCAGCGAATGAACGGTTTGCCCTTTTCCGTCAGATACCCGCAGAGGCGGTCGCGGGCGAAGACAAGATCGGTTGTCATGGCGATGTTCAGGTCGGTGATGCCGTCGCCGATGACAATCGACTGTTCGTATCGGTAAAGCCCCATAACCCGGGTTTTGGCCACCAGTTCAGTGGCGCTTTCAAAGTCCGAACGAACTCTGAGAAAATCTCCCTCGGCCGTAACTTCGGCAGCGTACATGGCGTGGATGCGATGTTGAAAAGGAACCAGCTTCGCAGACACAGACCCCATGAGTCCACCGGAAACCACAATCAAGGGAACGCCGTGAAAATAGAGAAAGTCGAGCAGTTCCGAAAAACCCTGCCGGATCGGCTTGTCCTTCACGTAGTCCAGGACCTGCGGATAGCGTTTTGACGGTATCGATTCGACCAGACGACGTACGGCCTCTCCGAGGGTGATCTTCCCTTCGATCAGCAGGTTTTCCGTCGCATCATACGATTCCGCTGCAAAGCGCTTGAGCATCCCTATGAAAGTCTCTTCAGCCGTGATGGTCCCGTCGAAGTCGCAGAACACGATGCGCTTGTATGTTTTCGATGGCGTCATTTCTATCAATAATGAAATTTAACCCGCTAGTGCCCGGTCGATATCGCTGATCAGGTCGTCCACATCTTCGATGCCCACCGAGAGCCGGAAAAGCCCGTCGGAAATTCCCAGCTCCGCTCGTTCGGCGGGCGACAGTTTGACGTGGGATGTCACGGCCGGTGCACAGATGATGGTTTCCACCCCGCCAAGACTCAGGGCCGGGCGGATCAACTCGAGGCCGCGAACGAAGCGCTGCGGGTCGATCCGGTTCTCGTCCAGTTCAAAAGAGAGCATGCCGCCGAAACCGCGCATTTGCCTGCGGGCGATGTCAAAACCCGGGTGGGTTTCGAGGCCCGGATAGTTGACACGCCGGATGCCGGGATGACCGCTCAGATGCCGCGCAATGGTGAGGGCGTTCTTGTTCTGCCTATCAACCCGGATGCCCATTGTCTTGAGACTTCGTTCGAGCAGGTGACAGGTGCTGGCGTTGAGGCTGCCGCCGAAGTTGATGGCCGATGATTTTATCCGTTCGACGATTTCCCGGGAACTCAGAACGACCCCACAGCATATGTCGCTGTGGCCGCCGAGGTACTTGGTACCACTGTGAATCACGATGTCGATCCCCAGTTCGTGTGGGTTCTGGTTGATGGGTGAGGCAAAGGTGTTGTCGATTGCGCTGGGAATTCGGTGTGACCGGGCGACCTCCGCCACGGCGGCAATGTCGGCTACCAGCAGCAGGGGGTTGGACGGCGTTTCGATATAAATCAACTGCGTGTTGTCCCGTATGGCCGCTTTGAACTCGGCCGGTTCGTTCGAGACAAGCGTGACGTCGATGCCGAAGCGTTCGAATTCCGCACTGGCGAGGTGATGGGTACCACCGTAAATGTCGCGCTGCATTACCACGTGATCCCCCTTGCCGACCAAAGCGACCACCATGGTGCTGATGGCCGCCATGCCGGAGCTGAACAGAAGCCCGCTCTCGGTGTTTTCGAGTGCGCAGAGCTTGTCGATGACGGCCTTCTGGTTGGGGGTGTTGAAATAGCGCGGATAGACGTTTTCATCCGCATCGAGGTAAACGAAAGATGAAGAGGTGAAAATCGGCGAGTTCAGACCACCGCTCATCCGATCCGGTATCGATCCACTGTGAACGCACTGCGTATCTTTGCCCATAAAAGCTTCTCCGCAACATGAATTTTCATGCGCCGTAGCGGCCTTAACGTTTTGAACGTCGTTACGATAAAATAGACGTAGTCCTTTAACTGATAAAACCGACCAAACCGACTCAACTGACACAACCAGTTTCACATAGCAAATTCGGAACAAATTGCAACGCACAATTTGGAATTTCGGTCATTCTGATTTGTTTGTTTTTTGTTATTTGCAATTTGGAATTTTTCACCGAATCTTAAAAGTTTCATCTTCGATCAAACTGGAGGGGGCAGCCAGAGGCAGCGCTGAACGTTGAACCTGAAACTTATATGCATTCAATTGCGTCGCTCAGGGCAGTCGAGACACTTCAAAGATGACACGACACTAAATTTCAGCGGGGTTTCAACGAGAGCGTTGCCTCGGCATGGTGTTCGATATCGGAGCGGTTCAGCCAGCTCGGATGATAGCGTCCCTCGAGATAGAGATCGATCTGATCGCTGTTGTGGGCGTTGCCGAGAAGCCCGGATTCACCGGTTGGCAGCACGTGCAGGGCAACCGCCGGATTGGCGAGATCGACGATCATGCGCTGCGAAACCCCCTCTTTGACCGTAAAGGGGCGGGTGTAGTCGTACTGTTTTTTGTCCACCGTCAGGTGGCTGCCCGAGGTCGGGTAGGGCCCCAGGTCGAACAACCGGTCCAGCGGTTTGCGTTCGCCCAGAGGGTGCTGAAAGGTGAGCGTGTGCAGCCGGCCCCAGGTCCAACGCTTGACATCCCCGCCGAAGCGGCTCCGCAGGTCTGTCAGCGCCTGCCGCAGGCTAGTCTCGACAACATCGGCCAACGTTTCCGTTTGCGGGGTGTCGACGTCGTCCAGCCAGACGGCGCGGCCGGTTCGCAACATATGTCGCAGCGCGCGCGGGGCGAAAACGGTCAGACCGATATAGCGCCGATAAAGAGCGGGACCGAGCTCGTCCTTGAAAATATTCTCGAGCAGATTGAGATAAGTGGTTTCGTATATCGTGGCGGCGGCACTTTGCTCGGACATGCGATAGTCCCATTGCGCCAGAATGTCTATGACGGGCGCTTCCGCTGTGGCGGAAAATCGTTGGTCCATGACACGGAGCATGACCGGCACCAATTCCGCTGACAGGGGGCAGGCGACGTCGGTCTGCATGGCGGCCATGTCATCGACCGACAATTTCGGTTTGGCGTTAATCAACTCCCGGATGCGGCTGATGCGGTCGATCGGCTCCCAGTAGGTCCCGATCATGTGCGGGAAGGTGGTGCCGGTTATCGCGTTGTTGGCGCTGGCGACATATCCATCGGGCGGGTCGATGACATGCGGCCGTTTCGCAAAGGGGAGGTAACCGACCCATTCGTCTGCGCCCGTCCAGCCGGGGACCGGCAGCAGGCCGTTTTTCCGCGGTCGGATGGGGATGGCGGCACAGCACCAGTAGCCGATCGACCCGTCGGTGTCGGCGAAGACAAAGTTCTGTCCAGGTGCGTTCCAGTCCTTCAGGGCTTCGACCACATCCTCGACTGAGGCGGCTTTCAGAAGACGGAAGGCGGCCTGGGCCGGCAGGTCGTGATCGTTGACCGCCCAGCGGGCGGACACAACCTGGTTCGAGTCGTCGACTTGGGCGTTTTCGATGACAGGCCCGTGCCGGGTCAGCCGGATGTCGATGTCGACCGGGGCCGCCCCCTTGACACGGATTGTCTGACGCACCGACCCCATGTCTTCCCAGTGGTCTTCGTAGCGATACTGCAGCGGGTTCTGCGGGTTGAGCCGTTCGATGTAAAAATCGACATCGTCCACCATCACATTGGTAATACCCCAGGCCACATGCCGGTTGTGTCCGAGGGGCAGGCCGGGCAGCCCCGGAATGGCAAATCCGGCGGCGTCGATGGTCGGACAGACGAGGTGCACTTCCCACCAAAGGGAGGGGTTCGTGAGGGGCATGTGGGTGTCGTTGGCCAGTAGCGGCTTGCCGGTCACGCTGCGGGCTCCGGATATGACCCAGTTGTTGCTGGCCGGCGCCGGGGAAAAATCGGTCAGGCGGCGCACCTTTAATAAAGTGGCGACAACTCCCGAAAAATCGAGCGTTGGGATCGGGTCGATTTCCAGGGCTATCGGCCGGCCGTCTCCGGCCGGCGGTGCGAAGGCTTCGCGAAAGAGGTCTTCCCCGACCTTTTTCAGAATATCGGAGGCGGTGAGGTCCACTTTCCAGCCCAGACTCAAGCCCCAGTTGATCATGGTGTAGATGGCGTTGACATCGTCAGCCTGCCAGGGTTCGGGCTGGTACCCGAGCAGCTTGAATTCGAGCGACAGGCGATCGCGGTGTCGTTCGAGGAAAGCATTGATACCGGCGGCGAAGGCGTCGGTCAGGAAGCCCGCCTCGTCCGGGAGACGTCGGTGCTTGCCGGCCGCGGAAAGGGTTCGAAAGTGGCGATCGGCATCAAGGGCCTCTTTCCCCAGGATTTCGGCCAGGCGTCCGGTGCCGACCCGGCGGTAGAATTCCATCTGCCACAGGCGGTCCTGGGTCATGGCATAGCCCATGGCGCAAAAAAGATCCGATTCGCTCTGTGCGTAAATATGCGGTATGCCGTGGGCGTCGCGAAGGATTTCCACCGGGTCCCGGATGCCCGCCACCGTGATGGTGCCGGATACTTGCGGCTGGCTCAACGAAACGGTGCGTTGAAACCAGATGAAGGTTACGGCGGCCGCCAGAACGGCGATTCCGATCAGGCCCAGCAGGCCGAACCCCAACCATTTGATCCATCGGTTTGGCATGAAAACTCTCCGCTCGTATTAAACTTAAACGTTTCCTCTTCGATCAAACTTGATGTTTGCAGCCAGAGGCAGTTCTTACTTGAATATGCGATCGTAACCGTTCACAGGGTTGCAAAGTCCGATGCGCTTCAAATCAACTAATTGTAAGCGTTTACAGGGTGCCGCAGATGCAAGGCGTCGGGCGCGCAGACCGTACGTTTGTACTTCAAGTGACCGAAGACAAAACAGATGCGGTGCCCTGTGAACGCTTACAAGCGATCAAACAATTGGCCGCCGGACGGCGGAACGTGCTTCCCGGCGACCGAAAAACACCAGAAAAGCCGGACCCAGAGCACAGCCGGCGGCCATTGTGAGATATCCCATGCCCCAGGCGACCTTCATCTGCGAACTGAAAAGATCAAGCACCATGCCGACAGCCAGAGGTCCGAGGAATGCCGCCCCGAAGCCGAGGGTGGAATGCAGCGCCAGTGTAGCACCACGATAACCCGTTGGTGCGGCGGCAACCGCACCTGCGGTCAAGGCCGCCGAATCCCCCACGACCGTGACCGCATGCAGAAGGCATAGACCGATCACCACTGCATAAGGCAGGGAAGCGCCGAAACCGATTACGCTGCAAAGGAGCGCCGAAACCGACATGACCAGTATGATGATTTTTTTACGGCCGAACATGCGGGCCATTTCGTTGCCGGCGATACTGGCGGGCAGCCCGATCAAACCGGCAAGGAAGGCGATCCGGGTGGCCGAAAAGCTGAACGACGATGCGGGCTGAAGCCCCTGGCTGAAGGTGAGGAAGGCCACGATCCAGGAACGCGAACTGAAAAGCTCCCACATGTGGGCTGCATACCCGAAGATGAAGGCCAGCGCACTGCCGGTGGCCAGCACCGGTTTGAAATCGAACCATCTTCCTGCCGTCGCAGGAACCGCGCGCGTGGCGCCCGGCGGTAGAAGGCGCGCTGCCGTCAGCAGGGCGCACAGAGCGCAGAGTGACGCAAGGGCAAAGGCCCATCGCCAGCCGAAGCGCGTATTGATCTCTCCGGCCAGCAAGTAGGACAGGCTGAGCCCGATCGAAAAAGAAGCCGTGTAGAAGGAGACGTACCGGCTTTGCAATGCGCCTTCGGTGTGGTCGCCGAGCAGTTTGAGACCGGGCATGTAAATGCCCGCCAGACTGATTCCGGAGAGAAGGCGGAAAAGAACGGCGGTCCAGAATCCCGTGGCGAAAAGGGCAAACCCCAAGGCGGAAATCATACTGCCCAAGGCGCCGAGCACGACCACGCGCCGTGCGTCGAAACGGTCGGTAACGCTGACGAGAACCGGGACGCTGATCATGTAGCCCGCATAGTAAA
The DNA here is from genome assembly GCA_049666885.1 of Desulfobacterales bacterium. GTDB lineage: Bacteria > Desulfobacterota > Desulfobacteria > Desulfobacterales > SG8-13 > JARFQH01. The sequence goes on along the minus strand of JBATHN010000401.1, from coordinate 2,532 downwards.
CGGCCGTGATCCAACCGGCCTCGGTGTTGCTCAACTGCCACGCGCCGATAAAGGTTGGCAGCAGGGCCGGAAAGGTGGCGATGCCGATCAGGGCGAGAACTTCTACCAGGCAGAGGGTATAGGTGACGCGCAGGTGAGTCATTTGATCGCCTTGATGGTGACTCCATATTCTTCAGTCCGGCCCGATGGCCGTACCGAAAGCCCGAGGCACGATGCAGGGATTGGTACGAAAATATGGTGGACGCCTCCGCCCGGATAACCGGTTTCGAGTCGCGGCTGAAACTCGCCGCCAACGGGGTCTAAGCCCGGACCAGTCCCGTCTTTAAATAAGGGGTTCGGGTTTGCCATAATGTTGCGCCTTTCATGCGGTATTGTCATTGGGTCCGGTCTAAGACTCTGTAGGCGACTCAGACAGTCAGCCGCTGTTCTCAACCGCTCATCCAGGCTCCGACGTGTCATTATAACACACCGGGGTGCTTTCAAGGGCCATGAGGGTTTAAGGAGAAAAACTTTACGAGTAGCCAACCAAGGCCTGAATTTTTTTGCAGTCATCCTCTCCGGTTTTCAGGCCCTATACTGGCTCGCCCGGATGTCATAGCGGCGCATGATTTGTTGCAGGGCCTGGCGCTCGAGACCGCACTGACGGGCTGCACGGGAGACGTTGCCCCGATTTTCCGAGAGCAGGCGCGACAGGTATTCCTGATTGAAACGGACAAGGGTTTTTTCCTTGGCCTCTTTGTACGGCAGGTTTGTCTGTGCCGTCTCACCTGCATTTACGGTTGTGTTCCTTTTGACCAGATCGATATTCTGCGGCCGGATCTCATCGGTGGTGGAGAAGAGGATTCCCTGCATGATGACGTTCTCGAGTTCTCTGACGTTTCCGTCCCAGGTGCGCTTGACGAAGACCTCCATCAAGTCGGGGGAAATTTTCTTCAGGGGCTTGTTCAGCTTGGCACAGTGCTTTTCGAGCAGGTGATTGGCGATGATCGGAATGTCTTCCGGATGCTCTCTGAGTGGCGGGAGCTTGATAGGCAGCACGTTCAGGCGGTAGAAAAAGTCCTCCCGGAATTCGCCGCTTTTGATTTTCTCTTCCAGATTCTGGTTGGTCGAGGCGATGATGCGCACGTCGACGGAAATCGATTTGGTGTCGCCCAGGGGTTTGATTTCTTTTTCCTGCAGCACCCGCAGCAGCTTGGTCTGGATCGTCGGGCTGATGTCCCCGATTTCATCCAGAAATATGGTTCCGAGATGCGCCTCCTGGAAGAGGCCGATCTTGTTCTGCGCGGCATGAGTGAAGGCGCCTTTTTTGTACCCGAAGAGTTCGCTTTCCAGGATGGTTTCCGGAACGGTGGGGCAGTTGACGGCCACAAAAGGCCTGCGGCTGCGGTTGCTCAGATTGTGGATTGCCCGGGCGACCAGCTCCTTGCCGGTTCCCGATTCACCGGTAATCAGGACCGTTAGGTTGGTTTTGGCGACCATCTGGATGGTTTCATATACCCGGTTCATGGCACCGCTTTTTCCGACAATATTCTGAAAGGCCGTGTTGTCTCTGCATTCCATTTGCAGCCGGAGGTTTTCCCGCAGCAAGCGGCTGCGCTCCAGCGCTTTTTCAAGCCGCACGATGAGGGCTTCGTGATCAAACGGTTTGGTGACAAAATCGTAGGCTCCGTTGCGCATGGCTTCCACTGCCGTGTCCACCGTCCCGTAGGCGGTCATCATGACCACGGTCAGCTCCGGCTGCACGCGCTTGATGAACTCCAGGAGCGCCAGCCCATCCATCTCCGGCATTTTGATGTCCGCCAGAACGAGATCGAACGGGCCTCGCGAAATGGTCTGCAAGGCCTCCTTGCCCGATGACGCCGTTTCGATGCGGCAGTTCAGATCGGGCACCAGGCTGCGCTTGAGCAGCTGAAGCATGTCCTGCTCATCATCGACAATCAGTATGTTTCTCTGCATGATGACGACCTTTTTCCGGTGATACCACCGGAAGTATGATGGTGAAGGTAGCCCCCCGGCCGACCTCGCTGTCAACCGTGATGTCTCCGCCGTGGTTTTTGACGATGCCGTAACTGACCGACAGACCCAGGCCGGTGCCTTCACCGGTCGGCTTGGTGGTGAAGAACGGATCGAAGATGCGGCCCAGGTTCTGCTTTTCGATACCGTAACCGGTGTCGGCGATCTTGATGACGACCTGGCGACCTTCGGGACGGTATGCGGTGGAAAGCGACAAGCGGCCTTCGTTGCCCATGGCGTGCCGTGCATTCAGGAGCAGATTCATGAACACCTGCTTGATCTTCTTTTCATCCAGAAACATCTGGGGCACCTCGGGGGCGTAATTCTTCACAACCTCGATCCGGTCATGGTCGCCGTGCTGGCGGATGAATTTCAGGACGTCATCGAGGGCCGTGTCGATGCGGATCAGGTTTTCATCGGGGGATGACGTGCGGGCGAAGTTCAACAGATCCTCCACAATCGTCTTGCAGTTGCGCACATGCTTCTCGATGGTCTTCAAATCCTGGTATTTTTCCGACT
>JBATHN010000400.1:0-2289 GCA_049666885.1 Desulfobacterales bacterium | reverse complement strand
ATGCGCTTCAAACCACCTAATTGTAAGCGTTTACAGGGTGCCGCAGATGCAAGGCGTCGGGTGCGCAGACGTACTTTTGTACTTCAAGTGCCCGACAACAAAGCAGATGCGGTGCCCTGTGAACGCTTACGCTGTTTTTATCAGAGAGCATACACTCAAAAGAAGTCTGTTTTTGAAGTAAAATAGGGCAGATACATTGGCATCGAATGGATCGACTCAGATGGCTCATTCTCTCCGATAGTTTGTAAACTATAGATCGTCTGCATTGTCAAACAGAAATTATGGGTTCGTCTGGGTTATTATTTTCAGAGTGGAGAATAACAGGGCCGGGATTCCGGTGCCGGACAAAGGGGTGCTGCACGAGCGAACGCGTCACGTCAACCGCGACCAATCGTCAGAACTTGCGGCCGACGGCGGTTGGATGCCAGGCATGGGCCGGTGCGCCGTGACGCAGACTTTCGTATAAGGCGATCCCCACAGCCGTAGAAAGGTTCAAACTGCGGATGTCGGAGCTGATCGGTATATAATAGGTCGACAGCCGGTAGCGGGTCATGATGTCTTGCGGCAAGCCGCGGGTCTCCGAACCGAATACCAGAAAGAGTCTTTGAGGCTTCGGTATCGACCAGAAATCTTTTTCACCCGATTTGGTCAGCAGCACCACTTCACCTTCCGCCGGGTTCAGATGACGTTCAAAATGTCCGAAGGACTTCCAGACCTGCAGCTTGACCTTGGGCCAGTAATCGAGACCCGCTCGCTTTACTTCGCGACTGCTGAGAGAAAAACCTAGGGGTTCGATCAGATGGAGTTTGGCGCCGGCCGCAAGACAGGTACGCCCGATGTTGCCGGTATTCCAATGGATCTCCGGCTCAACCAGTACCACATGACGCTCTGTTTTCATGAAGGTGTTTCGACGTTCACGTATTGTGGGTTGACTTTTCAGAGAGGAAAAACATACAAATCCAAGAAACCGCAGCATATAGCGGCATACACTTGTTCGGTCCATTTTGCTTAAATTCCGGTTGTCCGTCAACAGAAAGATCGGGCGGTCAGAAATTCTCGACGAACTAAGAATCCCATAGATTACGCCGGGTAACCGGCTTTTAAAGCGCTCAAAACTCGCTCAAAAGCGAGCCTAAAACCGAACAAGGCTGAGGCTTCGAGGATGAATGAATCTAAAACTCTATTTTCCCGAGTTCGACAAAAACCTTTTTATTGTTCGGTTCAATGCTCGCTAATGTGCTCAAACAGTTGACCACTTTAAAATCCGGTCACCCGGCTCCATTTTTAGGTCAATCGAGAACCGTCGTTGTGAGGTTGAATGCCTGCCGATACATAAAAACATTTTGAGGGTGGCGGACTTTATGTTGCAGTGTTGCGACATTCGCTCCACCACTTGGAATTGAACGCATGATCATCGATTTTCACACTCACATCTTCCCGCCCGATATTCGGGCCGATCGGCAAGCCTATTTTCCGGCGGAACCCGAATTCGGTCTTTTGTACAGTGCCCCCAAGGCCAAAATGATCGGGGCGACAGAGTTGGTTGCGGCCATGGACCGCCAGGGCGTCGGCAAGGCGGTTGTATTCGGATTCCCCTGGAAATTCGCGGAAACATTTAAACGACACAACGATTATATCATCGAGGCCGTCCGTCGGTTTCCGGACCGCCTGATCGGTTTCGGCTGCTTCGAACCTTGTCATCCACAGGCGGCCATGGAAGCCCGACGTTGCATCGAAAGCGGGCTGTCCGGCATCGGAGAGCTGGCCTTTTACCAGTGCGGCATCGATGCGGCCGCCCTAAAGCACCTCTCACCGGTCATGGACCTTTGCCGTGATAACAATCTGCCGGTGCTCATTCACACCAACGAACCGGTGGGGCACAGCTATCCCGGAAAATCACCCAACACGCTCCTTCAGATTTACGAGTTGGTCCGACGATTTCCTGCAAACACCATCGTCCTCGGTCACTGGGGGGGGGGTATTTTCTTTTACAGCCTTTTGAAAAAAGAGGTCGCAGAGAGCCTCAAGAATGTTTACTATGACACGGCGGCGTCGCCTTATCTTTATGACACACGGATTTACACTCTTGCCGTGCAGTTGACCGGGTCTGAGAAAATTCTGTTTGGCAGTGACTATCCGTTGCTCCCCCCGTCGCGCTATATGGATGAATTCATGCAGGCTGGATTGTCGGAAGCCGAAATCGAAAAGATCTGCGGCGGCAACGCCGTTCGTTTGCTTGGACTATAGAGCCGACGGCGGCTCGATCTAGAGGTTTCCAAGGGCGCGGAG
>JBATHN010000399.1:0-3375 GCA_049666885.1 Desulfobacterales bacterium | reverse complement strand
CAGATAAAGCTTTTCAATCTGCCCTTCCTGTTCAAGGACCGCGAATCCTGTTACAAGGTCCTGGACGGACCGATCGGAGCCGACATTGCCGCTCTGTTCAGCAAGGTCGGCATCCGTTCCCTGGGCTGGTATGAAAACGGGTTCCGCAACATCACCAACTCCAAGCGACCCATCGAGAAACCCGAAGACATGAACGGCCTGAAAATCCGCGTCATGGAAGACGATGTTTTCATCCTGACCATGAAGTCTTTAGGCGCCAGTCCACTTCCGATGGCATTCGGCGAACTCTACACGGCCCTGGAGCAAAAGACAGTCGATGCCCAGGAAAATCCCTTGGCCGTCATTCACTCTTCACGTTTCTTCGAGGTGCAGAAATACCTGGCCATGACCGGTCATTTTTACTCGCCAGCCCTGCTGCTGATCAGCGAGATTGCCTGGCAGAGGCTGACACCGGAGCAGCAGGGAATTCTTGCAGAAGCCGCAACCCAGGCCCGCGATTATGAGCGCAAAATTTCGATGCAAGCCGATCAGACCCTGGAAGCCGAGCTAAAAAAAGAAGGCATGCAAGTCAGCCACCCCGACAAAGCCCCCTTCGTGAAAGCGGTTGCCCCGGTGTATGAAAACCCATCTGTCGTCAAAGCCATCGGCGGCGGTGATCCAACCGAAGGCCAGCGCCTGATCGATACCGCCCAGAAAGCCGCCCGTTAAGGATTCGCGTAAAAATAAGTTGGTGGTTTTGAGCGTTGAAGCGACCGACCAACGGACAAAACGATGTTCGATGTCATGGATCGTGTGATCAACTGGATGCTGGCCCTGCTGATGGCGGCCATGGTCGCCATTATCGCCGGCCAGGTCTGGTATCGATTCGTGATGAACGACCCGCTCTCCTGGTCCGAAGAACTCGGCCGCTACCTTTTCGTCTGGATCTCTTTTATCGGTGCGGCGGCCGGGGTGCGGTATCAGGTTCACTTGGGCATCGATCTGCTGCAAAAACTCCTGCCGGCAAACGCCTACCGATTAGTGGTGATCAGCGTTAATTTGATCATCCAGGTCTTCCTGCTGGTGATCATCTACTGGGGCTTCAAGATATTAGGGGTAATCAAATTTCAGACCTCCCCTTCCATGAACATCCCCATGATCTATCCCTACATGGCGGTTCCGGTCGGCGGCATTTTCATGTTCATCAACTCGGTACGAATTGCCGTGGCGGCTTTCCGGGACCGGATCCTGACGCCGGAGGTAAAGCTGTGACGATCATCCTGTTCGTGTCGCTTCTGGTCTGCTTCGTGCTCGGTATGCCGATCGCCTTTTCCCTCGGGGTCGCATCCGTGACGACCCTGCAGTACGGTTCCAACCTCCCGCTGACCCTTGCCGCCCAAAGGCTTTTCACCGGCACCGATTCATTTCCCCTGATGGCGATCCCCTTCTTCATGCTGGCCGGCGAGTTGATGGAATCCGGCGGAATCTCCCGCCGGCTGTTCGACTTCGCTCACGCCATCGTGGGGTTCGTCTACGGCGGCCTGGCCATGGTGGCGGTGGTGGCGGCCATGTTTTTTGCCGGCATATCCGGTGCGGCGGCGGCCGATACCGCCGCCGTGGGAGCGGTCTCCATTCCGGCCATGATCCGCAAGGGCTACAAGAAAGGGTTTGCCGCGGCGGTGCAGGCTGCCGGCGGCTCGATCGGCGTCATTATCCCACCCTCCATCCCCATGATCATTTTCGGTGTGGTCGGCGGTGTTTCGATCGGCAAAATGTTTATGGGAGGATTCATCCCTGGCCTTCTCATCGGCGGTGGTTTGATGGCCGCCAGCTATTTCCTGGCCAAAAAAGCCGGCTACGAGAAGGATGCTTTCATGGGGTTCCGAGAGATTCTGCGGACCTTTTTGGGGGCCGTTTGGGCCCTGCTCATGCCCGTCATCATCCTGGGCGGCATCCTGGGCGGCATCTTTACACCGACCGAAGCAGCGGTGGTGGCGGCGCTTTACGGGCTGGTGATCGGGTTTGTCGTTTACCGCGAGCTGCGCTTGAGGGAGCTGCCGCGGATTTTTGCGCGCGCCGCGATTTCCACTTCCACCGTGATGCTGTTGATCGCCACCGCCAACATATTCGGTTGGATTCTGACGGCCGAACGGGTTCCTCAGAATGTGGCCGCCTACCTGGTGACCTTGAGCTCTTCCCGGTATGTGCTCTACGGCCTTATCCTGATTTGTCTGTTGATCGTGGGCACCTTCATGGAAACCTCTGCTTCCTTGATTATCCTCACGCCGGTGTTTCTGCCGGTAGTGGAAAATCTGGGAATCGACCCGGTTCACTTCGGAGTGGTCATGGTCACGGCCCTGGCGATCGGCATGCTGACCCCTCCGCTGGGAATCTGTCTTTTCATCTCGTGCAACATCGCCCATATCCAGCTGTCTGAGATCATACGGTATATCACACCTTTCCTGGCTATCATGATCGCCATTTTGGTGCTGATCACCTACGTGCCGGATCTGGTGATGATCATCCCCAACTATTTCGCGAAGTAAAGGACAGAAATGACGTTGGTCACTATCCCATTCGGCGGCCGACCGATCGGCTTCGAAGTTCCGGCCCCTAACTTGGCCGATATATTGAGCCCTCACACTTCACGGCCGTTGGAGAATTTGCCCGCATCCATCGAGGAGGCGCTGGAGCGGCCTATCGGCCAGGAACCGCTCGAACGCCGCGTGAAACCCGGCGATCGGGTGTTGATCATCAGCGATGACATCACCCGCCTGACCCCTTCCGATCGTCTGATTCCGCCCCTGCTGGCCCGCCTCAACCGTGCCGGTGTGCCCGACCGTCGGATCGCCTGCATCATGGCCTTGGGTACCCATCGTTACATGACCGAGGCCGAGATGATCGCCAAGGTCGGGGAAGCGGTCTTCCGCCGGATAAACGTGTTCAACCACGCGTGGCGCGATCCGAAATCACTGGTGGATGTCGGCTGTTCAGGTCGCGGCACACCCCTCAAGGTCAACCGGGCCGTGATCGAAGCCGATGTGATCATCGGTTTGGGTGCCATTGTACCGCATCACATCGCCGGGTTTTCAGGAAGTTCCAAGATCATTCAACCCGGCGTCTGCGGGGCCGCAACCACCGCGGCAACCCACATTCTCTCCTGCGAGGGCGGCGGCGACTCTTTTCTGGGTCACGAGGACAACCCCGTGCGCCGGGATATGGACGACATGGCCGAGAGAGTCGGCCTGCAGTCCATCTTCAACGTGGTCATGGACAGCGAGGGCGGCGTCGTGGGTGTTTTCTACGGCGCCATGCGGGCGGCCTTCAAGCAGGGGGTCAAGCTGGCACGTGAAATCTACGGCATCCGATATTACGAGACCCCGGACATCGTCGTGG
>JBATHN010000398.1:0-1671 GCA_049666885.1 Desulfobacterales bacterium | reverse complement strand
ACCAGGCAGAGGGTGCCGGTTTCGGCCACGGCAAAGTTGACACCGCTCAGGCCGATCTGGCCTTCGAAAAATTTCTGACGCAGGTTTTTTCGGGCGATGCTGTTGAGCTCCTCCACCACTTCAGTGTAGGGCGCTCCGGGAATCTTCTCGTGGAAGGTTTTGGCGATCTGATCCTTGTTCTTGTGCACGGCCGGCACGATGATGTGGGAAGGGGGTTCGCCGTCCAATTGGATGATGAATTCACCCAGATCGGTCTCGATCGCTTCGATGCCGTTCTTTTGCAGGTATTGATTGAGGTGCATCTCCTCGGACACCATCGATTTACCCTTCAACAACCGCGAGGCGCCGTGCTGTTTCATGATGTCGAGGACAATCCGGCAGGCCGCGTCGGTGGTCTCGGCCCAGTGAACCTGGATGCCGTTTTGGGCGCACTTTTCTTCCAGCTGTTCCAGAAGCTGCGGCAACCGGCTGAGGGCCCTTTTCTTGATAGCGTTGCAGAGAATTCGGAGCCGTTGAAGCTCGTCGTCATCTGCAAAGACGTTGAGCCGTTTGGCTTTCAGGCCGTCCATGGCCGACTTTAGATTGGCACGCAGCTGGCGGTCCCCAAGGGCTTTGGAGATGTTTTTTTTGAAGTTGAAGGCTGTCTGTTCAATCATGGGTTCTCTCCCAAATGAATTCGGCAATATGTCTTCCCTTCACCGGCAACCTAAGTTTCTCGGCGGCCCCGGTGATGTGGAGCAGGCAGGCGCAATCCCCCGAGATGACCACCGGCGCCCCGGTGGACTGGATGTCGTCAATCTTGTCACGCACCATGCTGCCGGATATTTCCGGATGTTTGACGGAAAAGGTGCCGCCGAAACCGCAGCACTCTTTTTCATTCTGCAGTTCGACCAGCTCGACATTCCTCAGCTGCCGCAAAAGCGATTTGGAATCCTCTATGACGCCCATCTCCCGCAGCGCATGACAGGAGGAGTGCCAGGTCACTTGCATAGGGGCTCCGAGGTCCTCGAGTTTTACCTGTAGTACACGGGTTAAAAATTCCGTCAGCTCGAATACACGCCCGGCAAATTTTTTGGCGGCCTCCTGAAGTTCGGTCCCCTCGAATAGCTCCGGGTAATGGCATCTCATCATCCCGGCGCAAGAGCCGGAAGGAACGACGATGGGATAATCCCGGTGAAATACACGCATCTGTTCTCGGGCAACTTTCCGGGCTTCATTCGGGAAACCGGAATTGAAAGCCGGTTGCCCGCAACAGGACTGGTCCTGGGGAAAAATAACTTCCAGGCCTTCCCTTTCCAGAAGTTGAATGGCCGCCATGCCCGCATCGGGGTAAATCAGATCGATGACGCAGGTTCCGAAAAAATAGACCTTGTCCGGTTTGGAAGGGTACTGCCTTTTTTCTTGCATCGTAATGGTTCCGTTCGAAATTGTTGATAGGATTGTGCGGCGCCTCGGGATGAGGTGTACCATATTGTGCCGCGACAGGTGCGGCAATACGCCCCAACCGGCGCCATCCAATAAAGATATAGATATATATATAGTTATAGAAGATAGTAATGTCAGTCCGGATGGTCAATCGGAAATCTTGATTATTCGGTTACCGACCCTGAGGCCAATTATTCCATCTCTGGCAACCACCACCAGTGACATAGCGACCCGATCTTCGATGGG
>JBATHN010000397.1:0-6350 GCA_049666885.1 Desulfobacterales bacterium | reverse complement strand
CAAGGCCCACCACCACCAGCATCTGATATCAGTTTCGGTATGATTTATGACCATAGAGACACTTCGCATAGTTTCTCCACAAGAAATTTTCCCGATGCTAACGGATCAGTCCACAGGCTGTCAATATTTTTTTTCAATTCACAAAGATTTTATGAGTTCACAGCCTAAAATTTTCATGTCGTCAATCGGAAATCTTTATTATTCCGTTACCGACCCTGAGGCCACTTATCCCATCTCTGGCGACCAACACCAGTGACATAGCGACCCGATCTTCGATGGGCATCGCCGATAGGGTTTCCATGGCCAGTACCTCGGCCACACCGTCTTTCACACTCACTTTGGCGATTGAGATGCGATTGTAAAACTGTATATTGCGGGCGAAAAGCACCATATTGGTCGTGAAATCAATTTCCGGAACGGCCTCTGCCGGCTTGAAAGCTTTCCAAACAACTCTGAAAGCCTTCGCATCGGTAATGAAACCAACCGCTTGCTCGCGCTGCATCTCCGGCAACAGGTTGAGCTGCGCCACCGGATAGTCGCCCTGCCAGGATTGCAGGGTTTTCACTTCGCCATTAAGGGGCTGGGTATTGATTGGTTGCCTCACCACCCCGGTATCCGAATGGCTGCAACCAAACAGCAGCACCACTATCAAAACTGTTTGTAATAGTCCGATTTTTCTCATTAACAGATCCCTTTGAATGCTGAATGCGGAGTTCGGAATGTGAGTTCAAAGTGAGGAGATGTTTGTTTTATTCCAAATTCCGAATTCCGCATTCCCCATTCCGCACTCCGCATCTGCCGGCATAATTGACAATGCCCCAGTAATGATATATATCTCAGCATATATCATTCCGAAGGAGGGTTCAATATGCAAACAGCTAAAGTATTCCTAAACGGCCGAAGCCAGGCCGTAAGACTTCCAAAAGAATTCCGCTTCTCGGGGGATGACGTCTTTATTAATAAAATCGGTAAAATAGTCATCCTTATCCCAAGAGACGACCCTTGGGCATCCTTGGCAAACAGCCTCGATCAATTTACCGATGACTATATGGAAACCAGAGATCAACCGCCCCAGGATTCTCGGGAACCATTATGATTCACTATATGCTCGATACAGACATCTGTATCTATATCATTAGAAGAAAACCAGCGGATTTAATCAAACGACTCATGAAAAGCCGGATATCGCAAATCGGTATCTCGTCAATAACTTTGAGCGAGCTTGAATATGGTGTCGAAAAAAGCTCAAAACAAGAACAAAATCAAGTCGCCTTAGCCCAATTCCTGGCGCCAATGGAAATATTGTCCTATGGTGATGAAACCGCACAACAATATGGCAGGCTTAGGGCCTTTTTAGAAAAACAAGGTGCTCCTATTGGTTCCCTTGATATGCTAATCGCCGCGCATGCCCTTTCGATAAACTGCATTCTGGTTACCAATAATGAAATGGAATTTGGTCGCGTTCCAAATCTCAAAATCGATAATTGGGCGAAATAATCCTTTATTATTGTTTGGGATATTTTGAATGGCATACAAATTTTGCCTATTGACAAATATTGAATACAGAAACATGGAAAATGCACGATAAATTTTTCCTTATTTCTAACTATAATATCGGAATAGGCGGAAAATTTTCCTTTCTATAAGGGTGTTAGCTGGAAAATATTTCATATATTAACCCTGTTAGCCATGAATAATAAAATGGATCGTCAACTTAGACATGCGATGCTAAAGCCTTTAGTTCGAAGACCACCTAACAGTGCGGATGATAAGGCGATGATAGCTGCCTTTAAAAGAATAGATAGTCTTGCCCTGGGTACTGACCTGCTAAACCAGTTACAGGAAGTATTGGCTGATTATGGTAAAGAAAAAAACGGGGGCAAAGGGACATCCTTAACTTATTAACTTCACAAATGGTTAAGCAATTGATAATGTTTATCTCATGCACAGAAAAGCCCGCATCGGCACGGCCGGCGCAGCAGTTGAATATTTGGGGACAGGAGGTTTAGGTTAACAAGTTAAGGATGTCTCTTTACGCCTGAACCAAATTCTTTAATTCTTCTGCATATGTTGTCGGTCATCGTTTCCCGGCCCCTCAGCTCAGCGTCGGTGATAAATGATGGATTTAAATTCAATCTCAAAGAAATATTATTCAAGCAAGATCCGAAAGATGGTTGCAGGCGGGCTCTGATGTGAACTGTTTTACAAAATTACTATTACCAGATTTTCTCCTTTCCCGTTCCGCTCTGATACCGTTCCCACCATAAGTTTCTAAAATTTATGCATATTCCGTAAAAATTATCAATTTGTTTAATTTGCATGAAATTTGCATTTAGACAAAATCGGTTTCAGTTGATGAAGCAAAATCAGTTCGGTTCCGGCCCGGTCACCGGTAGCTGCAGGAAGAGCCGGAATGTGGAACCGGCACATCGGCAGGGTTCGGCCAATATGCTTCCGACCCTCCGCCGGTAGGCCCGGCATTTGGAAACGAGAGCACTCACGCTGCCTGTAGGCATTCGGAAAAAAGAAGGGAGGAGTTGGATGAACACATCGTGATCCGACATCGAGGCGGGTTTCATGAAAAATCGGAGTGATCCGGCCTTTTTTCCTCCGAACGGCTTCCCCCACGCAAGACGGCGAGCAGGGGAAATGCTCTAACATCTGGGGCACGATGGTGCCACAGGAAAACGTCGCTTCTCCGCTTCCGGCAGCTGCCAACTGTCGCCTCCACGGTTTGGATTCCCGGCAACAAACCTGGAAGCGGAGGTGAATCTATGTATTTAGCCCATTTCAAACTGAGGGAAAAGCCGTTTCAGCTCAACACCGATCCCCGCTTTTTATGGCTCGGCCAGCAGCATCAGGAAGCGTTAGCGACGCTGCGATACGGAATCCAGGAGAACAAGGGGCTACTGCTGCTGACCGGTGATATCGGAACCGGCAAAACCACTCTGATCAGCGCACTTGTCGGCCGACTCGTCGAAGACAACGTCGTGGTCGCCAAACTGCCCGACCCCGGCTTGAACCGCAACGAGTTCTTTTTCCTGGTATCCCACAGCTTTGGCATCCACCACCGGGTGCACGACAAAGAAACCTTCACGGAAGCATTCGACCACTTCCTGGAACGCACCTACGAACGGAAGCAAAAGGCCCTGCTCGTTGTCGACGAAGCTCAGAAAATGAGCACGGAGATCCTGGAAGAGGTTCGGTTGCTGTCCAACATGGAATGCCGGAGCACCAAGCTGCTGAACATCTTCCTGGTCGGGCAAAATGAGTTCAATCAGCTGCTTTATAAGCCGGAAAGCAAGGCCATTCGAGAAAGAATCACCATCAGCTACAACCTCCGGCTGCTGACCGTAGCCGAAACCGAAGCCTACATTGCCCATCGCATGAAGATTGCGGGGGCTGAAACAAAGATTTTCCTCGATGACGCCGTCCGTGAAATCCATGCTTTCTCCAACGGCTCTCCGCGACTGATCAATATTATCTGTGATATTGCCCTTTTGTTCGGACTCAGGAAAAATGCGACGGAAATCGACAGCCGGATGATCGCTGCCTGCAGAGACCGCGTGTGCATACCGAATGTGTCGGGAGCGCCGCTGCCCGACGAGTATCTTCCGGCAAGGGCCGATTCGCCGTCAATGGCCATTATATGTGCGAACTCTCCTCCTGCTGGCGACGGCACGACACCACATCCGCCAAGAAATGAAGCACTTACCATACCTGCGATGCCTCCCAAACACTCCACCCGCATCAGATTTCACATACTTCTGGCGCTGCTGATTTTTGTACCGGGCAGCTATCTCCTATATTTAGGCTTGAATCGTGGCCAGTCCCCGGAGAAGCTCTCAACTCCGAAAACAATTCAGGCGCCTGCCGGGCAAACGACCCGGCAAAAGACGAGCTCGTTTGTCCCCTTGCCGCAGCTACCGCCGTCTCTGTCTTCCGGCGCGGTAAAAACACCTTCCTCCGAGAAGGTCTCCGAAAAGGCCGCGGCAAAAGAAATACCCACAGACAGTGTTGTCGTGTGGGGGCCGCCACCGGAGGCCATGCAAACGCAGAAAGAAGCATTGCCGCAGGGTGCCGAACCGCCGCTCGCGGATAAGAAAACCAAAATCGCTCCTCCCGGAAATTCCGCAAGTCCGATTGCGGCTGAACAGCCGCCGAAAAAACCGATCCAAGCGACGAAATCACCCACTCCTCCCGTGTCTGCTCCAGCGCCCTTGCAAACGGAGCAGATGACAAAAGTCAACAGGCCGTTGCCGGAGAGAAGGTCTCCCGGTCCGAAGAAGGCCCCGGAAACGTTGCGGATCCCTTCATCCGAAACACCCGATCCGGCCGACATCATTCATTGGTTACTGCAGGAAAAGCGCAAGAGCGGCAAACGACCAAACCCGTGAGCTGCACATTCTCACGGGCTTAGGCAAAGGCGTCGAAAGATATGAATTTAAGATTAATAAAATGAGTAATACACTTTTTCGTGTCCGGGCCTATTTTTTCCTATTGTTTCTTTTATCTCATTTTCGGAGAAATCACACGATTCAATCTTGTCAACTACGATATTCCACGCGATGTTATGGCCCCTGTGTCGGCAGCGGGATTTCGATGCGGTTCGTCGTGCCATCTTGGGCATAGTCGACGACCAGTGCCTCGGGCCTTGCGATATTCGGTAAGAACGCACTGCCCTCCACCTTCCCGGCGGGCGCAAGCTCGACATTTTTCAGCACGCGCAACATAAAGACTCGTTTGGCACGCTCCTTTGTCCCGGCAGACGAGGCCGATGCGGCGCTAAAAAGCACGCTGAAGATTGTCCCGCCGTAAGGAATCATCTGTCCCGCCGCAATACCTGCTGCGCTCTGGGCAACATCGCCGGCCAGTTCAACTCCGACATCTGGTGGTGCGGTAATTTGTTCATAGGCCGAGGCCGAATCCACGTAGCGTCCGTCCGGGTTCAACAGTTTGACGTTCTGAACTGTGAGGGCATTCGTACTGAGGTTTTCGATTTCGATAACATATTCACGCCAACCGGGATTCTCGATCAAGGTTTCCTTATTGCCCTGCTCAGCAATCATAATCAGCGCAACGGCCAGGTCAGCCGATTGCACCCGGATGGGGCCTGCCATTGAGTTGGCGTTGGGCGCCTTTGACACCTCCGGCCCTGAACAGCCGACGACAGTCAACGTCAAAACAAGGAGAGGCAAGAGAAATTGGGGACACAGCAGCATAAGTGGTTTGATTTCGATCGTATTCAACTCGCCCTCTCTCCTTTCGAGTAGTTCCTGAGACTCATAATCCCAAGTTGAGCGTTTCATATTTTCGAAATGACAAAATTAAAAATAATTATAAGGAATTCTACCAGTTTGATTTTCGAAAATATAAAACCCTATGGGATTTCCAATTTCACCGCGTCTACGGCGTCAAATGCCGTCCCGCATAGTAAACTATAGCGGAACGATATTTTCCTTGCATCTGCGGCAAACTTAAAAATCGCTCAATTTGGGATATTATAACCGCAGTTTTTATGTCAGAATGAATACGATCAACTCCTTTGGACCGTGCACGCCGAAAGCCAGGGTCATTTCGATGTCGGCGGTCTTGGACGGTCCCGAAATCAGAATTACATTGGTGGGCATCTTTTCCGGCCAACTCTGCGTCTGGATGATCTCGCAGAAGGAATTGTAGATGGTGGCGGATTCCACCACGGCGATATGAACCGAGGGCACCAGTGACATGAGCCGCGGCTCTGTGGAATTCGGCCAGAGAACCACAGCACCGGTCTCGGCGATGGCCCCGACGGTGGTGGTAATCGCGGCATCGGTCTGAAAAAGCGTCTCTTTGAAGGACTCGATGTCGCCTTCATAGACAACCAGCTCGGGCAGCCCTTCGGAATCTTCCTGCCAGGCCTTCTCCAACTCCGGTCCGAGGGCGGTTTCCGGGGCGAAAAGCAGCGTCTTCAGCTTCCGCTGTCGGAGAACCGATTTGACGACGGCCGGCCAGTCTTTTTTCGAGACCACGTGGACTTCCGTTTTTACGGCTTCCATCAAAGACTTCAGGCGGTCGATTTTTTCCTGCGGACCGTAAGTTGCGATGGGCATGCAGGCCGTGGCCGGCATTTCGCCGCCGTTGCCTACTAAGGCCGCACGTATGTTAGACATTATTCGATTTCTGGCGGCACTACTCACGGTTCACCCCTCTTTCCTTGACCCTCCGATGAAGGGATTTGGCAGCGAATTTCGGTTTCGATCGCACGCTCGTCCAGGCCTTGAGCGGGCCGGCCTTCGGCATTAGACCGCCCAGAAGCCCCAACATTCTTGAATTGAACGAATTCAACCATGGGCTGGTGTTCATTTTGG